>NZ_CAJHOE010000003.1 GCF_905120475.1 Campylobacter suis
GAAGGTTTTATAAAGATAAATTAGCGGAGTTTAGCCTAGAGATAGGCTAAATTTGCGCTAGAATTTTTTGGGTTATTTCGCGTGGATTTTGCGCCTTGTATATCGGGCGACCAACCACGATGAAGTCGCTCTTTGCACTCTTTGCGTCATCAAGACTTGCCACTCTGCTTTGATCATTTGTACTCTCGCCAAATGGACGAATCCCGGGCGTTAGCGTTAAAAACTCATCACTCGTCACATCTTTTATAAGCGCACTTTCAAACACAGAGCAGACCATACCATCAAGCCCAGCCCTATGTGCCGATAGGCTAAATTTTCTCACCGCATTTTCGACACTATCGTTATAAACTGCGCTAAACTCATCGGCTTTAAAGCTAGTAAGAGCTGAGACTGCTAGCACGAGTGGTCGCTTGGATAGGGCATTTAGCCTAGACATTACCTCACACATCGCGCGCTCGCCAGCACTTGCGTGAAGCGTGATCATATCGACATCAAGAGCCGCTATGACCTCTGCCGCGTCAGCCATAGTGTTTGGTATGTCGTGTAGCTTTAAATCAAGAAAAATTTTAAACCCGCCAAGACCTTTTAGCTCACTTAAAATTCCAGCCCCATCGCGCAAAAATGAGCGAAGCCCTACCTTTAGCCACACATCAAGCCCAGATAGCTCGCGCACCAGGACTAAATTCTCGTTACGGCTTGGCAGATCAAGCGCTACGCAAAGCTTCACTTGCTAGCCTTTATCGCACCTAAAACACCATTAATAAACCTAGGAGATGTATCACTTGTTAGCTCTTTTGCAAGCTCAACAGCTTCGTTGATGATGACTGCCGTATCTGCTTCTCCCAGCGTCATCTCATAGACACCAAGTCTTAGTATGTTACGCTCAACAACACCTACTTTTTCGATATCGCCATCTTTTAGATACTCTTTTAGTTTGCGATCTATCGCATCTTTTTTGGCTAAAATTTCATTAAATGCGCGAACCACATCCTCTCGGCGTTCATTGCGTATCTTTCTTTCATTTAAAAATTCCTCTAAAAATTCCTCACTAACACCGCTCATTTCATGTGAGTATAGCAGTGATACAACGGCTTGGCGTGCTTGATGTCTTGTTGCCATTTTATGCCTTTAAATTTCTATAAAGACTTAGCATTTCTATAACGCCAGTCATCGCTTCAAAACCCTTGTTTCCAGCCTTACTGCCCGCACGCTCGATAGCTTGCTCGATACTATCGACCGTTAGCACGCCAAATGTTACTGGAAGGCCATATTTTAGCGTTACATTTGCTATGCCTTTTGTGGTTTCTGCTGAAACGTAGTCAAAGTGTGGAGTTGATCCGCGAATCACCGCACCCACACAGCAAACCGCGTCAAATTTACCGCTCTCAAGTGCCTTTTGTAACGCCATTGGTATCTCAAACGCACCAGGTACTAAAATAAGGCTTAAGTTTTTCTCATCGCCACCGTGGCGTAAAAACGCGTCTCTTGCGCCCTCTACCAAACGATCTGTGATGATGTGGTTAAACCTAGCGTTTATGATCGCCACTTTTTCCTTACCCGTTAGGGCTAAATTTCCCTCAATTATGTTCATTTTTTATCCTTTTATTAAATTTTCTATATCCATAGTCTGTTTGACTACTTTGTCAAGCTCATCAAGCGTGAGCATATTTGGCCCATCACATAGTGCCTCGCAAGGATTTATGTGCGTTTCATAAAAAAATCCATCCACGCCAACACTTGCAGCAGCTCTTGCAAGATAAGGCACAAATCTAGCATCCCCGCCACTTTTTTCGCCTAAAGCTGATGGCATTTGCACGCTATGCGTTGCGTCAAAAATGACCGGGGCAAACTCACGCATAAGCACTAAATTTCGCATATCTACGACTAAATTTCCATACCCAAACGTACTTCCTCTCTCACATAGCCAAACGCCGTTTTGCCTAGCCGCTTCATAGCCCTCGCCACTTACGCCACGCGTTTCAAGCACTTTTTTTACGCTGTGTTTCATCGCCGATGCTGCTAAAAACTGCCCTTTTTTGATATTTACAACCGCTTTTGTCTTTGCAGCTGCTACAAGCAAGTCAGTCTGACGGCACAAAAACGCAGGGATTTGCACCACATCAGCCACCTCGCCCACGGGCGTGGCTTGATAGCTTTCGTGAATGTCAGTAACTATCTTAAAGCCAAATTTTTCCTTCACACGGGCTAAAATTTCACAGCCTTTTTCTAACCCAGGGCCGCGAAATGAGCTAATGCTCGTGCGATTTGCCTTATCAAAACTGCTTTTAAAATAAAAATCTATTCTGCTATCTTCATTAAATTTCACTAACCGCTCAGCGACTGCCATCACAAGCTCTTCACTCTCTATCGCGCACGGTCCTGCTATTAGTATCATTATTTTTCCCTTACTACAATTATTCCACTTAAAATAACTAACATTATACCAAAAAATGCCGCTAAATTTGGCAAACTATCGCCCAATAAAACTCCAATTATTATCGTAAAAACGACATCCAGATAGCTTACAGTTGCTACTATGCCAGCCTTTTTTGCCACAGCATAAGACTTGGTAAGATAAATTTGAAAATAATACCCGGCAATGCCCATACAAGCTATCAAAATCCAGGATTTAAGGCTCGGAGCTATAAATTTTGAAAGCAAAAAATCAAGTGGCTCATACTGTACAAACTCAGCCATTATCATAAACAAAACAGGCAGTGCCGACCCCCACGCCATAAAGCTAAGCACGATGGTTTTTGCATCATAACTTCGGTTTAGCTCCCTTACGCTTGTGTAAGCAAGTGCTGCACCTACACCGCTCCAAATGCCTATGATGTCAGTTTTGCTGATACCTAAATTTGGCTGTATGATAAATAAAATTCCAACAAATCCAAGACATATCGCGCCCCATCCTTTTCGGCTTAAAGCCTCTTTAAACACAAGTGCTGAGATTATAGCTGTAAAAATAGGGCTAGTTTTTGAAAAAGTAAAAGCTGCACCAAGGCTTATGTGAGCGATATTATAAAAAAAGGCAAAAAGCGCCATAGTCCCAATAAACCCACGAAACATTAGCAGCCAAAATTTCCCACCCTTGTTATGTGGCTTGTGTTTTGCAAGTAGGTAAAGAACTAAAAAAAGTCCAATCAAATTTCTAAAAAACACCACCTCAATACTTGGCATATAGGCACTTAAAACCTTCGCAAATGCCCCAGTTGTCGCAAATAAAATCGAAGCGATAACCATATAGTAAATACCCAAGTGGCGTAAAATAAATCGTCGAAGTTGCAAATTTAACCTTTGTTTTAAAGGGTAATTTTACTAAAAAAAGTCTTAATAAAAGTGAAATTTGAAAAAGCGGGGCAGGGCGCCCCACATTTTATAGTGTTATAGTGTGTGTAAAGTTACCATGCAAGTTACAGCGAGCGATGGCTTTTAGTGTTTTTACATCTTTTAGATTAACTCTTGCACTTAAGAAGCCACGAGAAATTTCAGGCTCAAGTGAAGCTTTGCTGATAAGCTTGTCATCTGCAAAAAGCTCGATCTCATAGATCCAGTGCTTTGCTTCGCTTGGGTGGATAATCTCTTTTTGTCCGACTGTCACTTCAACAAGAGTAAAGCCCTTTGCGTCAGCATCTTTTACCATTATGTCAGGTAGGTGCTTTGCTTCAAATTCTGTTAAATTTTGTGGGTCTTTTGGTGTTATGTCGTTTTTGTTTGTAATGAGCTTCTCATCATACGCACTAACTGAACTAACCGCTACACCAGCAGCAACTATAGCTTTTAACGCATCTCTTCTTTTCATGTTATTCTCCTTTGTGAAAAGTTCGGTATTATTATATTCTAACTTTTTTGATAACTGGCTGAATAAATTTTTGTTTTTGAAAATTTATAAAATTTTGATCCTTTATAAATAAAATAAGCCTTTTAAATGTATAATACGCATAATAACATAAGGAAAAAATGTGCAAAAAGTTATATTAGTTGGAAAACCAAATGTGGGGAAAAGCTCGCTTTTTAACCGCTTGGCTCGTCAGCGTATCGCCATCACAAGCGACATAGCAGGAACTACTCGTGACACAAATAAAGCCGTTGTAAATTTGGACGGACGAGAGTTTTTGCTTATTGATAGTGGCGGGCTTGATGATAGTAGTGAACTTTTTCGTAATGTCAAGGCTAAGACATTAAATGAAGTTAAAAACTCAGACATCATCATCTATATGGTTGATGGCAAGATGTTGCCAGATGATGAGGATAGAGCGCTGTTTTACAAGCTTTTGAAGCTTAAAAAGCCAACCGCTCTTGTTATAAATAAAGTTGATAGCAAAAAAGATGAGCAGCGAGCGTGGGAATTTGCTCAGTTTGGTGCAAAAGTCGTGTTTTCAATCTCTGTAAGTCATGCTACAGGGGTTGATGAGCTGACGCAGTGGATTGAAAAATTTTTACAAGCTCCTAAGATCGTAGCCGATGAGAGTGAGGATTTTGATGAGTTTTTGCAGGAATTTAACGATGAGGGTGAGCTAGATCTTGACAAAAAAGAGATAGATTACGAAAATAAAAATATAAAAGTTGGTATCATCGGACGAGTAAATGTCGGAAAATCAAGCCTTTTAAATGCTCTTGTAAAAGACGCTAGAGCCGTCGTGAGCGATATAGCTGGCACCACGATAGACCCAGTAAATGAAATTTACGAACACGAAGGACGCGTGTATGAGTTTGTCGATACCGCGGGCATTCGCCGTCGTGGCAAGATAGAAGGTATCGAGCGATACGCACTAAATCGGACTGAGAAAATTTTAGAAAATACAGATGTTGCATTGCTTGTGCTTGATAGTTCTGAGCCACTAAACGAGCTTGATGAGCGTATCGGCGGGCTTGCGAGTAAATTTGAGCTGGCTACGATAATCGTGCTAAATAAGTGGGATAAAAGTGAGTGGGAGTTTGACAAGCTAGTTTTTGAGATAAGGGATAGGTTTAAATTCCTAGCTTATGCACCAGTTATAAGTGTGAGCGCACTTGGTGGTAAAAGGGTGCATAAAATTTATAGTCTTATTAATGAAGTCTATGCAAATTTTACTCAAAAGCTACAAACTTCAAAACTAAATGATGTCATTGGCGAAGCGACTAAAATCCACCCGATACCGCGTGACAAGGGCAAGAGCGTTAAAATTTACTACGCCGTGCAGTTTGGCTTTGCACCACCTAAAATCGCCCTTGTGATGAATAAACCAAAGTGCTTGCATTTTAGCTACAAGCGCTACTTAAATAACAAACTTCGCGAAGCATTTAAGCTAGATGGAAGCCCTGTGGTGCTAATCCCTCGCGGGCGAAATTCACAACAGGAGAGCGAAAATGAAGAGTAGCCACAATATCGTACTTATAGGATTTATGGGTGCTGGCAAGGGTAGCGTAGCGCGTGAGCTAGCGCAAAATTTGGATAGGTTTAATGTTGATACTGATGATATGATAGAAAGCTCGCTAAATATGAAGATTAGGGAAATTTTCAGTGAGTTTGGTGAGACGCATTTTAGGGCATTGGAGAAGAATTTGGCCAAATTTTTAGCTAAAAATTTAAAAAATGCTATCATTTCAACTGGCGGTGGCTTTGCGATGGTTAAGGGGTTAAATAAGATCGGTAAAGTCATATATTTAAAGGCGAGCTTTGACTGCATTATAGAGCGCATGAGAAACAGCGAAAATGCTGAGAAAAAATTTGCCAAAAGGCCACTTTTAAACGACTTAGACAAGGCTAGAGAGCTACATAAAAGTCGTGAAAAAATTTATGAAAAAAAGGCCGACATCATCATAAATGTCGAAAATAAAACGATAAAACAAATCGCAAAAGAGATCAAAAAAATATTAAACAAGGAAAAAGATTGAGAGTATTAACAGGGCTTCAGCCAAGCGGGAAATTGCACTTAGGAAACTATTTTGCTTCGATTAAACAGATGGTGGATGCACAAAATGATAGCGAGATGTTTATCTTTATCGCAAACTACCACGCGATGACCTCGGTGAGCGAGGCGAAAATTTTACGCCAAAATACGCTTGAAGCAGCAGCTGCGTTTTTAGCACTAGGAATTGATCCCGAAAAATCGACATTTTGGGTGCAAAGCGATGTCAAAGAGGTGCTTGAGCTTTACTGGGTGCTAAGCCAATACACCCCGATGGGACTACTTGAGCGCGCCCACAGCTACAAGGATAAAACCGCAAAAGGCATAAATGCAAATCACGGGCTTTTTAGCTATCCAGTGCTGATGGCGGCTGATATTTTGCTATTTGGCGCTGATGTTGTGCCTGTCGGCAAGGATCAGATCCAGCACGTTGAGATCGCTCGCGACATTGCGATAAAGTTTAACAACGAGCATGGAGAAATTTTAAACCTACCATCTCACAAGGTCGCTGAAAATGTCGCTACAGTACCCGGAACTGATGGTGCAAAAATGAGTAAAAGCTATGGCAATACGATAGAAATTTTTAGCGATGCAAAGAGCTTAAAAAAGCAAATCTCATCTATCGTAACTGATGCGACACCGCTTGAAGAGCCAAAACAGTGGCAAAACTGCAACGTCTATAACATCGCAAAGCTGTTTTTGGATGAGAGCGGACAAAGGGCGTTGCAAGAGCGATACGAGCGAGGCGGCGAGGGGCATGGACATTTTAAAATGTATCTAAACGAGCTTGTTTGGGAGCATTTTAAGGACGCAAGAGAGAAATTTGAATACTACTGCAATAATCCAAAAGAGGTCGAGCAAATTTTAAGCCAAGGAGCCAAGAAAGCCCAAAAAATCGCCATGCCTATAATTCAAAATGTAAGAACTGCAACTGGGATATACTAAAAAGGAGTAAGGATGATAAACTTAAAACTACTTGAAAGCAATTATGATGAATTTGTCGCAAAACTGCGTGGCAAGAAGATAAATGAAGAAATTTTAGCAAATTTACTAGACACTTTTAACACCTTAAAAAAGGAGCGCCAGGAGCTTGAAACCTTGCAATCAGTGCAAAATGCAAAAAGCAAGGAGCTTGGAATTTTAGCTAGAAGTGGCGGTGATGTAAGCGCGCTAAAAGATGAGCTAAGTGCGAACAAAGAACTTGTAGCAAAGGCTAGCGAGGTGGTGCGAAAGCTAGAAACTAAGCTTGATAACATCGCTTCAAATGTGCCAAATATCACCGATGATGATGTTCCGTTTGGGGCTGATGAAGATGATAATGTCTGCCTTAAAACCGTGCTAGAGCCAGCAAAATTTGACTTTACGCCAAAGGAGCATTTTGAGCTTGGTGAGGCGCTTGGATGGCTTGACTTTGAGCGAGGGGCGAAAATTTCAGGATCGAGATTTACGATTTTACGAGGAGATGGTGCAAGGCTTAGCAGAGCACTTGTGAATTACATGATCGACTTTAACAGTGCGCGTGGCTTTGAGCTTGTGAATGTGCCATTTTTAGTTAGCTCAAACACTCTCTATGGCACTGGACAGCTACCAAAATTTGAAGAGGATCTTTACAAGGTGCGAGATGAAGATCTATATCTCATACCAACAAGCGAAGTGCCAGTAACAAACATCTATAATAACGAGATAATCCCAGCCGAAAACCTACCTATCAAGATGACTTGCTACTCTGCGTGCTTTCGCCAAGAAGCAGGATCTGCAGGACGTGACACGCGCGGTATGATACGCCAGCACCAGTTTGAAAAGGTCGAGCTTGTAAGTATAACAAAGCCAGAGCAAAGCGAGCAAGTTTTAGACGAGATGATAGCGTGCGCGAGCGACTTACTCACATCGCTTGGCTTACCGCACCGCCATATGCTACTTTGTAGTGGCGATCTTGGATTTAGTGCGGCAAAGACGGTCGATCTTGAAGTTTGGCTACCAGGACAGGGCAAATACCGCGAGATAAGCTCTATCTCAAACACGAGAGATTTTCAAGCAAGACGGGCTAAAATTCGCTTCAAAGAGGATAAAAAAAATGCCTTAGTGCATACTCTAAATGGCTCAAGTCTAGCTGTTGGAAGAACCCTTATCGCTATTATGGAAAACTACCAGCAAAAAGATGGCTCTATAGCAATCCCAGAAGTGCTTAAAAGGTATATGTAGTGGCTGAAAATAACGAAGAAGAGGTCTTAGTTCTTCGTCCTCCTGGTGAGGCGCTAGATGATGATGGTGCAAAGTCTGAAGAGATAGTATCGTTAGATGAGCTTACTGCACAACAAGAAGAGCAACCTGAAGATCAGGTCGTTATCGAGCCACCCAAAAAGGGACTTGATAAGAAAAAAATTATGATTTTTGGCGGCATAGGCTTGCTTGTGCTTTTGATTATCGTCATTTTACTTGTGGTTTTACTAAAAAAAGATAAGTCAAAAGATGGCGTTGGTGAGCTTATACAGCGCATTGAAGAGCGTCCAAAAACACAAGACTTTGGAGCTTCAAAGATAGATGATATGATAAATAAGGCAAATTTGCTTTATGAAAAGGGCGATAAATTTGAAGCACTAAAAATTTATGAAAGTATCGCAGCTTATAATCAAGCTCTTTCAAACTACAATCTTGGCGTATCTCAGATGAAGCAAGAAAATTTCAAAGATGCTGTAGGCTCGTTTGCCAAAGCAATAGCTAATCGCGAAAATACAAGTGTTAGCGCTATAAATGCCGCTGTTTGCTCGCTAGAGCTAGGCGATGAACAGCAGTTTGACTACTACATAGACCTTGCGCACTCATTTTTGCAAAACGAGACATCATCCCCGCTTTATCACTACTATTACGCGCTTATTCACTACTATAAAGGCAACTATATAGAGGCTTTGCATGCTTTAGAGCACCCTAGTAGTGAGTATTACAAAGATAGATATGACTATCTTGCAGCAAAAATTTTAACCGCTCTTGGTAGAAATGAAGATGCGATAAAGCGTCTTGAAAAGCAAGATAGCCTAAACTCAAATATCACTCTAGCACAGCTTTATGCAAATGAGGCGAAATTTGACAAGGCTAGGGATTATCTGGCAAAGGCTGTTAAAAACACAACTCAGCCAGATCTTATCAAGATGACAGCAGCGATAATAGACCTAAAAACCGGCTTTTACGCTGATGCTGCAAATTTTATAGGAGAGGTTAAGGATGTAAATGCAAGCCTGCCAAGCTCGATTTATAAGATAAAAGCCAGACTAAGCCCAGAGCTTTTTGATGTAAATATGGCACAAGCACACTTTAAAGATGATATGTTTTTTAATAAAACTCGCCGATACGAGACGCTGTTTTATTTTGCGCCTTATAAGGTTTTTGACGCTAAACAGACTATGAATCAGATACGAAAGGGTGGAGTGAGTCTCTTTTTAGATGATACAAATGGAGCGAGCGGATATTTACAAAACAGCCTAAATGTCTCAGAAGTAAATTCAAAACTTTCAAGTGCTATAGCAAAAGCCCTAAATTACGAGCTAAAAGCAGCAAATGCTGAGTTTAGTATCTTGGCTCAAACCTACCCAGAGCACTCTATACTTCAGTATAATCTAGCTCTTACTTATGCCCAGCTTGGAAACTTTAGTCTTGCCGCAAAGCACTTTTTAACAAGCTATCATCTGGATCAAAACAACTACTTAGCAGGCATCTTTCATATCATCTCAACCGATGTAACTAACTCGCTAAATCCAAAATTTATAGAAGCCATAAGTGAAAATTTAGAGTCTCAAAATAATATCCCGAATGAAAATTTGTATGCCGCGCTTTTAGCTTTAGTAAATTCAAACCAAGCTTCGATGATACGATATTTAGAGGAGCAAAAAGAGGACACTACGCTAAATTTAGCTTTTGATATTATCATTGCTAAGATAGCTGGATTTGATGATATAATGCAGCAAAAAACGGCAAAGCTCACTCAAATTTTACCAAAAGATATGGTTGCTCATATTTTAAATTTTATCGCAAACAACAAAGATAATGGCGACATAAAGTCCTATGCACAGGCTATACAGCTATATTTTAAGGGTAGAGAGCTTGATGAGAGCGCGTTTTATCATGGGGTTAGTATTATTAAAAAGCAATACATAAACTTACTGCAAATTTCAGGCTTGCTTTTTTATGAGCGCGATAAGATAAAAGAGCGATTAAAAAGTGCTCCTATGAATGCAAATTTGCTCACAACGCTTGCTTATTTACAAATTTTTACTAACGAATTTGATGAGAGTTTTAAAATTTATAATAGACTGATTGATGAATTTAAGCAAGATGACGCGGCAACTTTATTTCTAGCTTCGGTCGCGGCAACTGGTGCAAATAGCCCAAATAACGCTATTGCACTATTAGAACTTACAAATTTAACCGATCCAAGCGCGATAGAAAACCGTGTAGCACTTGGCTTTTTATATCAGCAGATAAACAACTTAGATGCTGCTATCATACAGTATAAAAAGGTCGGTAACACAAGCCATAAGAACGAATTTTATGATTTTGAGATTATAAATGAGCCTAGATGATGTTTCTAGGCTCATATGTTTTAGCTTGCTAGGCTTTGTGCTTTGGCGATAAAGTCATCATTTACGATAAAATTTGTATCATAGATGTATGTTTGCTCGCTCTTTTTTATCTTTATGACAAGGCGTTTGGTGTTTTGTTCATTGCTTTCTTTTTGACTTAGTAAATAAAGTTGTGTGATGATGTCACGACTAAGTGTTTCAAGGTTTAAAACAAGCTCTAAGACCGTATATTCACTAATAGCTTTTTTGGCTACTTCTTGCTGTTTTTTCTCAAATTTTGAGTAGTTTCTTTGTTTTATCTCTTTTGCTTTAAAGTCAGCGCCTGCTGCCTCTTCAAGGCTCATAAATGAACGCAGGCTAATGTTTGAAAACTGATCATCTCGGCGTAAATTTACGATAAAAGCATAAGGAAGTTCGCGTTTTGCACTATCTTTAAAGATTTCTTCAACTCCGTCTAGTTCGTTTGAAAAGACCGCTATCTCGATATTGCCATGAAAGTCAAGCAAATTTATAGTCCCCATCTTTTTGCCGCTTTTTGTAATGCGAGTACTAAAATCCTCTATCTTACCAACAACCATGATTTCAGAGCTTTGAGCAAGATTTTCAAACTCTGAACTTTGTGTGTAGTTTATCTTTGAAATTTGCTCTTTATAATCATCAAGTGGATGCCCAGAAAGATAGATACCAACGCTCTCTTGCTCAAATTTTAGTATCTCTTTTTTGCTAAACTCAGCAGTGGTTGGTATCAGATTTACCTTTACATCGCTCATGTTTTCATCTTCGCCAAATAGGCTTTCCTTTGCATTTTTGCGAAGCGTGGATGCGTTTTTGCAAGCCTCTAAGATATTTTCTATGTTGTTTATCAGGCTCATTCTAGTAAGTTCAAAAACATCAAAGGCGCCTGATTTTATAAGGCTTTCAACCACTTTTTTGTTTACTTTAAATGGATCAACTCTTGATACAAAGTCATCTAAATTTTTAAATGCTCCAGCTGTTTCTCGTTCGCTTCTTATGTTCTCTATCGCAGCGCCACCAACTCCTTTTATAGCTCCAAATCCAAAGACTATCTTGGCTTTGTTATCTATATTAACAACGCTAAATTCTTTTGCTGAGTGATTTATATGAGGGGCTAAAACATCTATTTTAAGGCGCTTGCTTTCATCTATGTAGCGTACGATTTTATCGGTGTTATTTTCTTCGCTAGTTAAAAGAGCTGCCATAAACTCAGCCGGATAGTAAGCTTTTAAAAAAGCTGTTTGAAATGTCACATATGCGTATGCGGCGGAGTGAGATTTGTTAAAGCCATATCCTGCAAATTTTAAGATAAGGTCAAAAAGATCGCCCGCCTTTTGTGCATTAAAGCCCATTTTTACTGAACCTTGGACAAATAAATCCTTTTGTTGTTTAAGCAACTCAGGGTCTTTTTTACCCATGGCACGGCGCACAAGATCCGCACCACCAAGGCTAAAACCGCCTATCTTTTGCACTATCTGCATGACTTGCTCTTGATACACTATGACGCCGTAAGTTGGACTAAGGATGGGCTCAAGCTCCGCAAATGCGTATGTTATCGGCGCTCGTCCATGTTTTCTGGCGACAAAGTCATCAAGCATACCGCTCTCCATAGGTCCTGGGCGATAAAGTGCTAACATCGCGACAATATCTTCAAAACAGTCTGGCTTTAGGCTAGTTCCTAGCTTTCGCATGCCTTCACTTTCTATCTGAAATATACCGATAGCATCGCCACTTTGTATCATCTTATATACTCCAGTATCGTTTTTATCGATATTTTCCCAGACTATTTCTTTTCCTGTGCGAGCTTTGATAAGCTTTATAGCATTATCGATAACAGTTAGTGTTTTTAGCCCCAAAAAGTCAAATTTTATCAGATCAACATCTTCAAGATATTTTAAACTATACTGTGTTACATAGTGATCTTCTGGGCTGTTTGGCTGGCGAAATAGAGGTGTTTTATACCATAACTCTTCATTTGAGATAACCACTCCAGCTGCGTGCTGACCAGCATTACGGTTAAGTCCTTCAAGATCAAGCGCAAATTTCCAAACTCTAGCAGCATTTGAGTCGCGTGATATAAGTTCGTTTATCTTTGGCTCTTTTTCAAAAGCATCTTTTAGCGTTATGCCAAGCTCATCTGGTATTAGTTTTGCCATAGCATCGGCCTCAGCATAAGGCATGCCACAAACCCTTGCAACATCTCTTATAACACCTTTTGCTAGCAATTTACCAAAGGTTATAACACCCGCGACATTAAATTTTCCATATTTTTCGGTAACATAGTCGATTATCTCGCCTCGTCTAGTCTGGCAAAAATCAACATCAATATCTGGCATGCTTACGCGCTCTGGATTTAGAAATCTCTCAAAAAGTAGGTTATAAGGTATGGGATCTAAGTCTGTTATTCTAAGCGAGTAGGCAACAAGAGAGCCAGCTGCAGAGCCTCTGCCCGGACCCACTGGTACGCCGCGTTTTTTAGCTTCATTGATAAAGTCCCAAACGATTATCATATAGCCTGGGAAATTCATCTTATTTATGATCTTTATCTCGGTTTCAAGGCGTTTTTTGTACTCATCGTGATGTTGTTCAGGGACAAATTTTAGTCGCTCTTCAAGACCTTTTTTGCATTCAAATTCAAAAAATGCAGCATCGTTTTTAAAGCTGTATCGATTATTTGGCTCGGGAAGCTCAAGTCCACGCTCTTTTGCGTATTCGATAGTAAATTTAAAATTTGGTGGAGTAGGGTTGCCAAGCTTGAGCGTTAGATTGCACTTATTTGCAATCTCTTGAGTATTTTCTATAGCTTCTGGTATATCTAAAAACAGCTTGTTCATCTGCTCTTTTGTCTTGACATAAAACTCATGAACGCTGTGCTTAAGCCTGTTTGGGTCATCAAGGTTGTTGTTCATCGCGATACACATAAAAACTTCGTGTGCATCGGCTCTCTCTTTAAAAGTATAGTGCGTATCGTTTGTTGCGATGACTTTAATGCCAGTCTCTTTTGCTATGCGAAGTATATCATCATCTATATTTCGCTGATCTCCTATGCCGTGACGCATGATCTCAAGATAGAAGTCATCGCCAAAAATTTCTTTATACTCAAGCGCAACTTCAAGTGCTTTTGCATAGCCACCAGCGCCTTCTTTTTTCACTTTTTGCTTTGTTTTTCTATCAAATCTGGTCAAATTTAGATGCCAGCTCACTTCGCCTTGTAAGCATGCAGCCGTGCAAACTATGCCTTCACTATGCTCTTTTAGTAGTTTTTTGTTTATGCGAGGATAGTAGTAAAAGCCGTCGATATAGCTTTGTGAGCTTAAAAACATTAAATTTTTATAGCCAACCTCATTTTTGGCAAGAAGTATAAGGTGAAAGCGTTGTTTTGTGCTTTTATCGCCTATCTCGTCGCCGTTATGGATATATGCTTCGATACCAATGATGGGCTTTATACCCTCTTTTTTCATCGTTTGATAAAAGTCAATAGCTCCAAACATATTTCCATGATCAGTTATCGCAACACTTTTTACATCTTGAGCTTTTAGCGTTTTTGCAAGCTCTTTTATTTTGTTTGCACCATCTAGCAAAGAGTACTCTGTGTGTAGATGCAGATGTGTAAATTCGCTCATTTTATTCCTTTTTTAATGACAAAATTTTAGCAAATTTTCTCTTTTAAGGTGCTTTATTTTTTATGCTAGCTTTTTCTTGCCTTTAAAAATGAGCCTATTTCGCTTACTAAAACTCCAAGCAAGATAAAGCCAGCACCCAAAATTTGATAGCCGCTTAGATGTTCTGCTCCGACAAAATACCCCATAACTCCAGCCGTAACTGGCTCAAGGGTAAAAAATATCGCTGTTTTTACAGGGGTTGTAAATTTTTGCATTAAAGCTTGTGCAAAAAATGCAAATGCCGTACCTAAAACACCAACTATAAGCATACAAATGATAAAGTTTTTATCTATATTTGGCACAAAATTTTCCCCATCAAAAAAGCCTATGGCAACCGCGCAAAGAAAAACTAGTGTTAAAATTTCAAAATATACCATGTTTACGAGATTGCAGTTTTGTACGAAGCGATTTGTAAGCACGATGTGAAAAGAGTAGGCCGTCGCACACACAAGTGCAAGCACTTCGCCAAGCCCAAAGCCTACTTGCGTGTTACCGATAAGATAAAGACCGATGATGGCAAGCACGATCCCGATATAGGCGTAGGAGTAAATTTTATGCTTAAAAAGCGCACTTGCTATAAATGGCACGAGAGCTACATTAAGTCCTATGATAAAGGCTACTGAAGAGCTTGCGGCGTGCCTAAATGCAAATGTTTGGCTTACAAAACCAACAAATAAAAATAGCCCTAAAATAACGCCAAATTTAATATCATCTACGCTTGCGGTTTTTAGTGTTTTTAAAAATATTACTCCAGCTATCAGTGCTGCTAGTAAAAAACGCCAAAAAAGTACCGAAAATACTCCATTTGTAGCTATCGCCCACGATGTTGGTAGGTAGCCAAGCCCAAAGGCGATGGCAACAAATATCATGCCTATGTCTGCTCTATTTTCACTTATTTTCATTTTTTTTGCCTTATATTTATTAAAAGGCGGTATTATATAAATTTTTTCTGATTTTAGACTAAAGTGCGTGAAATGCGCATTACAAAAGATTAAAATTTATCACAAATTCGTTTAGTAGGTTTTCCAAACTGCTGGCACAGGTTTGTTTTAGGCCAAGACTTTTTGCTGCAAGTAGATAGTAGGGTTGTGGCTTTTGGCATAAATTTATAGCTGGTGCGCCGTGACTTTTTGAGAGCTTTTTGCTATTTTGACTAATTAACTCATGGTGTATGAAATTCGCATTTACAAAGGCTAAATTTAGCCTTTTTGCTATATAAAGCTGTGCATTAGAGCACTCTTTTAGATCGGCACCACGAACGAGTAAATTTACACCTAAAAGCTCATCATCAACGACACTGGCAAAATTATATGAAGGTGTGTTGTCTTTTTTCCAAAGTATAAGATCGCCCATCTGGCTTGCCACCACTGCGCCAAGCTCGCTTGTCTCATCTATGCAAATTCTAATAGCTGTTTTATCTTTTGCAAAGTTTAAATTTTTGTCTTTGCAAATTTTTGTGTATATGCCGTTTTTATAGGCATTTGTGGTGTTTCTTGAGCACTGGCAAGCGTAGGTTTCATGGTTTAGTTTTAGGCTTTTTAGCGCTATTTTGTAGCTTTGCATACGATGAGTAAAGCTAAATTTTTGCCAAAATTCACTCACACTCTTTGCTCCAAAGTCATAGTTTATCCCTAAAAACTCGAGCGTATCAAAGATATTTTGTATATACTCATCTTTACATCTTTGTGCGTCATAATCATCAATACGAAGGTGTAAAGTGCCATTTTGTGCTTTTGTGTATAGATAAGTTAGTATGAAATTTAGGGCATTTCCAGTGTGCAAGTAGCCACTTGGGGTAGGAGCTATCCTTGAAATAACTTTGGAGTTTTGTTTTATCATAAAAAGCCTAAAATACAAAAAAGAAAAAGGAGAAATTTCTCAGATAAGCCTTTAGAAGTTATCAAAAACTTATCTCAAAAAAAAAGCAAAGCCGTCCTAAGACGGCAGGGAATTAGTCTCTTGGGCGAGCCTCATTTACTCTTAGAGCGCGACCGCCAACATCTTGACCATTTAACGCATCTATGGCTTTTTGAGCCGCTGCGTCATCGTCCATCTCAACAAAACCAAAGCCTTTTGAGCGGTTTGTTTCACGATCCATAACAATCTTAGCGCGTTTTACCTCACCAAATGGCACAAACGCCTCCCTAAGTTCTGCGTCTGTCATGCGATATGACAAATTCCCAACATAAATATTCACAAGAAATCCTTAAAAAATTTTCCGAAAAATCGGTTGCCTTAATGATAGCTAAATTTTCGTAAAAAAAAGCAAAATTTTAGATAAATTCTTAAATTTTTTAAAAATTGCCCAGATTTAGCGCTTTTGTCAGTTTAAATTTTTAAGATATTTATTGAAAAATTTTGAAAAAATATGCATAACTGAAGTGGCTAGCCGTTTTGTTAAAGATACAAAACGGCTTGTGTGGTTAAATTATTTTGTAAGTAGGTCAAGTGCCTCTTGATATTTTGCGGCTGTTTTTGCAATGATTTCATCTGGGATTTTTGGTGCTGGAGCTTGCTTGTTCCATCCACTAGCCTCAAGCCAGTCGCGGATAAATTGCTTATCAAATGATGGAGGATTGACTCCTACTTCATATGTGCTAACAGACCAAAAACGACTAGAGTCAGGCGTTAAAACCTCATCCATTAGTGTTAGTGTGCCATTTTCATCAAGACCAAACTCAAATTTTGTATCACAGATAATTATATCACGACTTAGTGCGTACTGCGCGGCTTCTTTATATAGCTCAAGAGATACTTCACGCACTTTTGCTGCCATATCAGCGCCTATAAGCTTCTCGCACTGTGCATAAGTGATATTTTCATCATGCTCTCCGACCTCTGCCTTACTTGATGGCGTAAATATCGGCTCAGGCAGTTTGCTAGCTTCAACAAGTCCATCTTCTAACTTAATGCCACAGACCATACCAGTTTTTTTATAATCTTTTAATCCACTGCCAGTTAGGTAACCACGCACGATAGACTCGATTTTTAGTGGTGTTAGGCGTTTTACGACTACAGCTCTATCTTTTATGGCGTCTGCTTGCTCTTTTGGCAACACATCATATACGCTTTCACCAGTGAAGTGGTTTGGCATTATATGTGATAGTTTTTTAAACCAAAAATTTGAAATTTGCGTTAAGATCTCGCCCTTTTTTGGGATCGGATCATCAAGGATAACATCAAATGCTGACAAGCGATCGCTTGCTACCATTAACATACGCTTTTCATCGATCTCGTAAAGATCTCGAACCTTTCCTGAATAAATTTTTTTAAGAGCAAATTGCATCGTTTTATCCCCTTTTTGCGTGATTTTGTAGGCTGATTATAGCATTTATTTGCTTAGTTTTTAAAAAGTAAGTCACTTTTTAGACTCTTAAACTTCTCATCACCACAAAGCTCTTTTACTAAAAATAGAGCAAATTCCATAGCCGTAGCTGGCCCGCAAGATGTGATAATGTTGGCTTCTTTTATGACATTTGTCTCAGCTGTATAGCTTGTATTTTCGCATTTTATGTTGCTTTCAAAGCCAGGATAGCAAGTAAATTTTGTCTTTAAAACTCCTGCTTCTGCTAAGACCATAGGTGCGGCACAGATAGCTGCTATCATCTTATTAGCTTTATCAAATTCTCTTAAAATTTCAAGTAATTTTTTGTTTTTAGCTAGATTAAAAGCACCAGGAAGCCCACCAGGAAGGATGATAGCATCAAATTCGTTTGGCTTAAACTGGCTAAAACTTAACTCACTTTTAACATAAATATCATGTGCCCCGCGCACTAGTTCGCTATCATCAAGCGATACGCAAACTATGGAAATTTCGGCTCTACGCAAAATATCAACGACACTTAAAGCCTCGATCTCTTCAAAACCATCAGCTAAAAATAGCGCAACTTTTTTCATCATCGCTCCTTTTGTAGATTTGTTCTAGTATTATAGAATTATTTATTAAATTTTGGATAAAATATACCTGCTATAAAAGCAGAAAGGATGCAAGATGCAAGTAAAAATCACTTACTGCAACTCTTGAAACTATCGTCCTGTAGCTTCTCGGGTAGAAGATGAACTTGTTAAAAATTTCGATGGTGTCAAGGTTGAGAAGGTCATTGGTGACGGCGGAAATTTCATCGTTGAGGTTGATGGAGAGGTTGTCTTCTCTAAAAAAGATCTTATAGGAACCAGTGAGCCTCGTTTCCCACATGGCGACGAGATAACTCGCCTTATTAAGGCAAAAGTCGCTTAATAAGCTTATTTTGGGGCATTTGCCCCAAATTTAAACTCTATCTTTAAAAACTCATCTTTTAACTTCTCGTGTCTTAGTTTTAGCTCTTTTATCTCTTTTAGTTTTTGCTTGCAAATATCGTGGTATTGGTCTTGTAGCTCGGCTAAAGCCCTGTTTAAAAAAGAGCTTTGAGAGAGCATCTCATTTTCAAACTCATACAAATTTAATGATGTCAAAACTCGCTCATAAGTCTCATTTGCACTCGGGATAAAAAGAGCAAAATGCAAAGGGTCTTTTTCATGCGAGATACGCGCATTTTCTATCTTATCCTTGAAAAAATAGACGGTTATTTTTATCGCATTTTCATAATTTGCGACGACTTTTAGATTCAACTTTTCAAAAAACATTGATAGTTTTTGGATTTTGGCTATCTTTGCAAGCTCAAACTCACGCAAATATAGCTCATAAACTTGCCCAGACTGCGTTCTAAGTGTCGCAAATTCTATATCTGAGTATATGCTAGCACTTTTTCTGATATTTTCAAACTCAGACTTATACACCATAAATTCATACGAAAGCTTATCGTATAGCTCATCTATTTTTTTCTTTAACTCTGCTTCAAGCAATGCGATTTCACGCTTATAGCTTCGTAAAAATTTAGTAAATTTCACATCATTATAGATCAGTTTTGAGAAAATTTCATCACTATCAAGAGTTAAAACTTCATATGTAAGAGGGGTTATTTTTTTGGAGTTTAGTAGAGTTTTTTGGCTTTGAAACCGTGTCATGGTTTTTGGTTTTAGACTTGATAGAATTTCGTCTGAAACCTCTTTTGCAACCTCTTTTATCTCTTTAAAAGCAAGCTCTACCTTTGGCAAAAACTCACCCTTTATGTTTTGAAGGTTTGCTTTTAAGTTTTCATCAAATTTATTTAAAATTTGTGCTGCTTTGTCATGTATGTTTGCTATCTCGTCGTGCTGGCTAGCACAAAGCGTGGTTAGCTCTTGACATTTTTTAAGGATAAAATTTTGCTTTAGTTCATCATTTTGAAAATTTATCTTTATTTGTTTTAAAACTTCATTGAAATTTGAGTGCTCTAAAAGTGCTTGATCGTTTGATAAGATGGCGCTTATAGCTTGCTTTGCTGAAAGTGGGATAATGGCGCTAAAGCTGTTGTTGTAAGTTGTTTTTGCGTGTGATAAAGCACGATTGATCTCGGTCTTGTTGAGTTTATCCATCTGATTTAGCACGCAAATTGCGCTTTTATCCTTTAAAAGTCTTAGCTCATCTAACTCGCTTGCCCTTGCGGCATTATCGATAAGGCTTAGCCAAATGACCGCACAAACATTATTTAAAATACCTTTTGTAGCTTCTGTATCATCTTTTGAAAGCGAGTTTAATCCAGGAGTGTCTATAAAATTTACATGCTTTAAAATCTCGCTTGGTGCATAGATACAAAGCTCGTTTATATCCGCGTTAAATACACGCTGATCGACAAAATTTGCTATCTCACTTATATCATTTAGCGTTTGGCTTCCGTTTTTATAGTGAACTCTTAAAATAGGCTGCGTGCCATATCTTATGTGCGTTATTTTTGCTGTAACTGGTGTTGCGCCAGTTGGCAAAATTTCTGCTCCAAGAAGGGCGTTTATAAAAGTTGATTTTCCACTTGAAAACTGTCCTATGATGGCTATACTCACTTGATCTTGTATAAAAGCATCAAGGCGCTTTAACTCACTTTTAAGCTCAGAACTGGGGTGAAATTTAGGCTCTAAAAGAGCGTTTTCAAAGCGCTTAAATTGACCATAAAAGTCATTAGAAAATAGCTTAAAATACTCTCTTTTATAAGCATCTACAAAGTCTTTAAGCATCTTTTAACTCCTTTAAAATTTCGCTAAATTTTACCTTTTTTGCATTTAGCTCATCGCTTAATTGTAAAATTTTATTATTTTGTCTAGCAAGTAAGCTTGAGTACTCATTTAGTTCATGAAGCTTTTGCCTTTGTCTGGCAAGCTCTTCGTCTAGTTTTGCGGTTAAATTTGCTCTAAATTTCTCTTTTTCAAAATTTGCTAGATTTGATACAAAATGACTTAGCTTTTCATCTTCTAAAAATTCACTTAATGCCGCATTTAGTGCACTTTCAAGCTCATTTGTGTTTATGGTTTTTGCTATTTTTTCAAACAACTTTGCGTAATTAAGCTTGATGTTTTGTGATGTCATATATTCGCCTATGTTAAAAATGACGCTTTGGTTTTGTAAATTTAGTTCGGTAAAATTTAACATCAGAGTTTGAGTGCATGAGTTTATGAGAGCTAGTATCTCGTTGCGTTTTTGACGAGCAAGAGCTAAAATGCCATCATTTAGAGCAGTTTGTAGTATGTAGTTTGCTCTTTTTATATCCATCTTGCCACTTTTTTTAGCATAGGCAACTTCATTTAAAAGTCTATCTTTAGTATTTGTACCAAGCTGTGTTAAAGCAGTCTTAAAACTAGCGTCAAGTGCGTTAATGTCAAGCTTTGCAAGCTCTGTTTTTGCTAGTTCATCTATTTTTTTACTATGGGTTTCAAGCTGGTTTAAAAGTTTACTTGAACGCAGAATTTTCTCTTTTACTTCGTTACTTGAACTAAGCAAGATGAGCAGTTTTTCCTCGATCTTAGCTAGCTCAAATGCACAAATTTGGCTTAATTCGTTTTGATATACTTTTATCGCCAGGCTTGCTTTTTGGTTATCTTCTCCAAAAAATGTCTCATATAAAAATGCTTTAAATTCTTGCACGCCACTATTATTTTTACCTTCTTCAAATCTTTTTGAGCTCACAACAAAGATGTTTAAACTCTTTGAAATTTCCTCAAGATTAGCTTCTTTTAGTGCATTATGAATACTTTTTAAAGTATAATTTGCCACTTCGCTTAGCTCTTTTTCTGCAAGCATATCAGAGTGGGTTAGGACTATGCAAAGGTGAGCGATGTGAGAATTTTTGATAGAGTGCAATAAAAATTCGATATCCTTTTTGCTTGCGCTTTGGCTTGCATTCATAAGATGTACCATCATATCACACTCGCTCATATATTCACGCACGAGCTGCTCTCTTAAAAATACAGCATCATCAATGCCGGGCGTATCAACGATACAGATGTTATCTCGCACAAGATCAAGATCTTCGTATAAGGTTACGCATTTTACAAGCTCGCTTAGATCATTTTTGGCTGAAGTATAGTTTTTTAACTCGTTGGTATCAATGCAAATTTCAGCTTGTTTGTGGCTAATTTTTGGGATTATACCAAGCTCATTTAGCTCGCTCTCGCTCCAAAAACTGACTTTAGCAAATGGCTTATGTGAGTGCGTTAGAATGGTTAAATTTACAGTTTCTGGAACATTTGAAGTGCCTAGTATCTTTTTGCCCAAAAGAGCATTTAGTAGGCTTGATTTACCAGCGTTTATGACCCCAGTAACCACGACTGTAAATTTTAACTCATCTATCTTTTGCTTTTGCTCTTTTAGCCTTTCTTGGCAATGACTCGCACTGTTTAGCAGCTGTTCATAAAGGACATTTAGTCTCTCTTTTTTATCGTGAAAAAAGTCTGTATTTTTTGTATCTTGCGTGCTGGTTTTTTCGTTTTGGTCTGAAATTTGCATTATAAGCTCTTTTAGATATAAAAAATCCTCACTCTTTAAAATAAGCTCTTTTTCTAAAATTTCAAGCGATTTTATAATTTTTGTTGTAGAAATTTTGCCTTGCTTTAAATAGTTTAAAGACGATATTTGTGCACTTTGCACACTAAAAGTATCAGCCCTTAGTTTAAGCATTTGTAAAATTTGCCTAAATTCTTTTAGTGTTATAAATCTATCAAAATTTTCTTCATTTGTTGCTAATACAACAGCTAAAAGCTCTTCATCAAAACTTAAAGACTTATTTTTGTCTAAAACCAACCTTGAATGCTGCCAAAACCTATCTAAAAACTCACGCATTTCTCACTCTTAACTTTAATTTAGCTTCGATTTTACAGCATTTTGGCTTAAAAAGTACACATAAAACGGAAATATTATTAAATTATCAAAAATTATGTAAAAAATCAAAAATCATGTGATATAATGCAATTTACAAAAAATTATAAGATTAACTTTTATATCTTAGAAATTTTTAATATTTTTCTCAAAGGAGTTTTAATGAAACTAGGTAAACTTAGTTTGGTTGCTGCTTTTGCTCTCGGGGGTTTGAGTACAGTAAATGCGGCAGATACACTTGCAGAGGCTTTTACAAATGGCAAACTTGCTGGAACAGTTCAAGCACATTATACTGACTATACGGATGAAAGACCACAAGGTCACCCTGGCTTTCCAAATGAAAATATCTTTGGACTTGGCATAGAACTTGGCTATGTAACCGATCCGCTTTATGGATTTAGATTGGGCTTAAGCGGACAAGGCTGGGGCAGTATAAGTCCTAGCAATGAGGTAAAAACTTGGTCAAATAAAGAGTGGTATGCAAACGGCTTTGTTTTGAGCGAGGCTTATCTTGGCTATACTCTAGGCAAGACTGATATAAAAGCTGGTCGTCAGTATGTAGGCAGTCCAGTTGTCGCTGGAAATCCAACAAGGGCTTTTAAAGAGGCATTTGAGGGTGTTAGTGTGAAAAATACTGATATAGCAAATACTGAACTCTTTGCTGGTTGGTTTTATAAATTTCAAGGAAGAAGTAAAGTTGCAACTGGCTCAAACGATACTGGTGCACCGCTATTTAGAGATAGGGTGATACTTGGTGGTCTTGGACCGGTGGCATTTGAGTTTGATAACATCTTTACAGCAGCAGTTACAAACAAGTCTATCGAAGGACTAAAGCTTACAGCTGCTTATGGCTTGGTAACAGATGTTGATCCGACAAAGGGTATGCTACGAGCAAAGGCTTTTGCTAATCATGGAAAAAGCGATGTAAATTTAATCTTTGCGGAAGCTAGCTATACTGTGCCTGTATCAAATTTCAAGCTCGGATTTGATGTAAATTATAAGGGCTCAAGAGTTGATGGCTGGATGGATAAGGCAAATTTAGATGGCGATATGTTAGGTCTTCGCGTAAGACTTGCAGATCTTTATGGATTTAGTGCATCTTATGCCTATACAAGAATGGGTAATGACGACTTAGTTTTTGGTGCAGGAAATGGGGCAGCATCTTATACTATGCTACCTATTTTTGGACCGTATCAATGGACCGGATATGCTAAGATGGATACGCATAAAATTCAACTTGGCTATGACTTTGGTGCTGTTGGCGTAAAAGGTCTTAACGCTGGAGTTCATCTAGTTAAAGGCGAGCAAGGCACTCAAAGTAAAACTACCTACAACACAATATCAGCGGGAGACCATATGGATGTTAAAGGATACTCTTTAACACTTGGGTATAATGCAAGTGAATTTGTTAAAGGTTTAAGCACAAATGTAACTTACACATCTTTAACAAGAGAGAAATTTGATGCAGCAGGTGCAAAGACTGAGCAAGACACTGAAGAGCTATGGATAAAAGTAGCTTATAAGTTTAACCTACTTAACTAATACAAATTCCTAGAGAGACTACGGTCTCTCTGCTTATAAAAACTCAAATTTATTATCTAAAATAGTCTTTAAGTTAGGTAAAAAGAGGTAAAAAAGGAAGGCGAACCTCCCTTTTTAGGCTATTTTTGTGCAGCCATTTTTCTACGCATATATGCTATGCGACTTTGAAGTGGTAGGTGCTTAGGACAGTTATCCTCACAAGCTAGCAAGCTCATACAACCAAACACACCATCATCATCGCCTATAAGCTCGTAAAAGTCCTCATCTGTTCTCTTATCAAGTGCATCTATCTTAAACCTAGCTACACGGTTAAGTCCGACAGCACCTATAAAGTCAGGTCTCATTATCGCTGTTCCACATGCTGCTACGCAAATTCCACACTCAATGCAGCGATCAAGCTCAAAGACCTCTTGTGCCACTTCTGGCTCAACTTTTTCTTCAAGTTTTGCTATCTCAGGCTCATGATCTGTGTGTATCCAGCTTTCTACACGCTTACTCATGGCATTCATCCAGTTTCCAGTATCAACACTTAAATCTTTAAGTAGTTTAAATACAGGAAGTGGCATAAGTTCGATAACACCACTATCATAATCCTTCGTAAGCGTTCTACACGCTAACTTTGGCGTACCATTTACTAGCATACCACAGCTACCACAAATCCCTGCACGACAAACAAAGTCAAAGCTCAGATCTGGATCAAATTTCTCTCTTATCATGTTTAATGCGATAAAAAGCGACATCCCCGGTGTTTCTTCAAGCTCATAAGTGGCAAAATGTGGCTTTGAAATTTTACTGAGCGGATTGTATTTAAACGCTCTAATTGTTATTTTTCTACTCATATCCTATACCTGCTCTTTCGTTTGGTGCTTTGTATTTTTCTTGAAGCTCGTAAGGCATAAGGGCATTTTGGATCTCATATCTGCCTTTACCCTCGGCTTCCATTTTTGCACGAATTTCATCAACTTGTGCTTGGCGAACAGCACTATCTGGGTGCTCTATGATATTGCCTTTTGCACCATATCCACGAAATGCTGGTGGAATTTCCATCTTCATTATATCAAGTGGCTCATAGGTGATAGTAGGCATAGTATCGCCATCTTTCCAGCTTGTAAGCGTTCTGTTTAGCCAGTTTAAATCATCGCGTTTTGTATAATCCTCGCGGTAGTGTGCCCCGCGGCTTTCTGTCCTATCAAGCGCACCTTTTGCGATACAAAGTGCTAGTTTTAGCATTTTTGGCACACGATATGCCTCTTCAAGCTCTGGATTGCCAAATAGTGTTTTGTTTGTGATTTTAACATCAAGCGAGTGTTTATATAGCTCTTCAAGCTCTCTAACAGCGGTTGCCAGACCTTCGCCAGTTCTAAATATCGCAACATGCTCCCACATAATATCTTTCATCTTATTTTTTATCTCAAAGACATTAAATTTGCCATCTTTATTTACTAGCTCGCTCATATAATCAAGCTCTTTATCGACAAATTTTTTGATACTATCAGTTTTTATCTCAACCTCGTGAGTAGCACAATACTCAGCAAAATAATCCCCCACAATCATACCCGCAACAACGGTTTCAGAAACAGAGTTTCCGCCAAGACGGTTAAATCCATGCATATCCCAGCACGCTGCTTCACCAGCACTGAAAAGTCCAGCAAGCGTTGGGCTTTCGCCGTTTGGTTTAGTTTTTATACCACCCATTGAATAGTGTTGCATAGGAAGTATCGGCGCCCAGCCTTTTGGACCTTCATCTGCTGGATCGATACCATTAAAAATTTGACAAATTTCTTGAACATCACGTAGGTTTTTTTCGATATGCTCTCTACCAAGGATCGAAATATCAAGCCAAACGTGCTCGCCATAAGGGCTTTTTACACCTTTGCCATTTCTTATATGCTCCATTATACGGCGACTTACGACATCGCGGCTTGCAAGCTCTTTTTTCTCAGGCTCATAATCAGGCATAAAGCGATAACCATCGACATCACGAAGTATCCCGCCATCTCCACGACATCCTTCTGTTAGTAAAATTCCGCTTGGAACGATAGGCGTTGGGTGAAACTGCACTGCTTCCATATTGCCAAGCTGAGCTATACCGGTTTCAAGTGCGATCGCTGCACCAATACCCTCGCAAACAACAGCATTTGTAGTATGTTTATACACCCTACCATATCCGCCAGTGGCTATTAGCGTTCCTTTTGATACATAGGCTGTTATCTCGCCATTTACTAAATCACGCACGATGGCACCATAACAGCGGTTGTTTTCATGAATAAGTGCAATAGCTTCTTTGCGGTCGTGAATTTCAACATTATGCTTTAACGCTTCGTTTGCCACAGCAAAAAGCATAGTGTGTCCAGTAGCGTCAGCTGTATAGCAAGTTCTCCATTTTTTAGTGCCACCAAAGTCACGCGAGTGGATAAGTCCATGCACCTCTTCTTTTTCAACAATAGTTGTTTTTTGTGCGTTTATGATAGCACTTCTCTCGCCTTTTGTTATACGCGTCCAAGGCACACCCCAAGCCGCAAGCTCGCGGATAGCTTTTGGTGCAGTTTGGCAAAACATCCTAGCAACTTCTTGATCGCAACCCCAGTCGCTACCTTTTACAGTATCTGCAAAATGCACATCTTCATTATCGCCCTCGCTCATCTTTGAGTTACCCAAAGAGGCTTGCATACCGCCTTGTGCGGCTGCTGAGTGGCTTCTTTTTACTGGTATCAGACTTAAAACGATAGTGCTTAGACCCTTTTCGCCAGCAGCAACTGCCGCCCTAAGCCCAGCAAGACCGCCTCCAATAACCAATGCATCACAATATTTTACATTCATCTTTTAGCTCCTATCCATCAATGACTAAGGCCGATCCAGACGAAATCAGCTATTAATGCGATTACAGCTAGCGTCCCAAATACGGCAAAAATTATAAATTTTACTTTTTTTCTCTTCTCAAACATCTCATGCTTGCTTATGCCATCGATACTTATCCATTTTACATACAAACGATACATACCTATGCCAGCATGAACTACCATAAATACAAGTAATGCAAGGTAGAAAATTTCAAGCGTAGCAAAATTTGCAGCTGAGCTATCAGCCGTAATATGCCCGCCAAAAACTATATCAACAAGGTGAGCACTTGCGCTGAAAAATAGTGCAAAACCAGTTAAAAACTGAAACCACCAAAGCGTTGTATCAGCGTGCTTCATGCGATCTTTATGGCCTTTAAACATCTTGTATTGTCTATAATTTGCAGGGAATTTTCTCATCGCCAAAAACGCATGCGTGATGAAAATAACAAATATAACAGCAGCTATGACATTAGTGATCCACCATGTAGCTTCGCCAAATAAAAATTTCGCCTCAGCAAAACCGACAACGGCGTTAAATGTGTCCTTGCCAAGTAGTATAGTTGAAGTAAAAACCATATGGCACAAGATAAAACAGGCTAAAATTAAACCCGTGATACTCTGCCATCTGTCCCAAAGTGCAGGCAGGCGACTCTTTTTCGTGTCGACTCTCTTGCCTAAAAAGCCTTCTATAAGCTCACTCATGAGCCCTCCTTAGTAGATTTGTTTAGACAAAACTTATTTATACATTAAGTTAAAAATCTAAATTTGTAAAGTAATTTTACATCAGATATACTTTAATAACAATTAAACACGCTTTTTTAATGTAATATAAACAAAAGCCCCCATTAAAAACATCAAAATGGATAAAATTTGCCCCATAGAAAGGTTAAAAAATATAAATCCAAGCCCAAAGTCAGGCTCTCTGTAAAACTCGCACACAAAGCGAGCTAGCGTATAAAGCATCGCATAAAGGCAGATAAGCTCACCATCAAATTTTTTAAATTTTCGGTAAAAAAATAGCACCAAAAATACCACTGCTCCTTCAAGTATCGCCTCATAAAGCTGGCTTGGATGCCTCATAACGCCAAGCACCTTTATCCCCCAAGGCACATCTGTAACGCGACCAAAAAGCTCTTGGTTTAAGAAATTTCCAATGCGACCAAAAAAGTATCCTAGTGGGATAGAAAGAGCACAAAGATCAAGTAGTTTCCATAGGCTCACACCCTCTTTTTGCGCGGTTTGATTTGTGTTTTTTTGTGCTAAAATTTTAGTTTTATTTACAGGCGGGTAACGCTTGCAAAATGCCAGTGTCGCAACTAAAAATCCTACAACCGCACCGTGATAGCTCATACCGCGAATGCCCACAAACTCGCCGTTATGAAATGGGTTAAAAATCTCCCAAGGTCTAGCTAGATACCACATCGCCTCTCCTGAATATATCAGCACCCAGCCAAGCCTAGCTCCTAAAATCACCCCTATCTCAACCCAAAAAAAGTAGTTATCAAGCAGTTTGTCGCTGATACACATCTTATCTTTTTTTACAAAAAATTTAGCCGCCGCAAGTGCCACAAGTAACGCCAAAACATACATTATCCCATACCAATGCACATTAAAACCAGCTATACTAAACGCAACTGGATCAAAATTTGCATATAGGTTATTCCACTTTTCCATGATACCTTCTGTGATTTAAATTTTTGGATTTTACATAAATATGGCTTAAATTTTTATCTATTATAATGTTTGATAAGATTATGCTTTTAACACCAAAAAATATTTTTTATTATTGTTTAAAATATGTTTATAAATATATTATAATATCGCGAAAAATTACAATAAAATCAAGGAGAGATAATGAAAATTTCTAAGATAGCCTGTATGGCTATATTGGTTTCATCGATAAATGTAGGTGCTTTTGCAAGTGTTGGAAATTTAATGAATATATATAGAGAATTGACATCTTTAAAAGCCCATGATTATCAAGGAAGATTAAAAGTTGTAGATAAATATTTAAAAGAGATAGCAAATTCTAGCCCAGAAGATTTGCAACATAGTTATGTTTCTAAAAATGTTAGCGAAATCTTATCTACCAATCTTGAACTTAATTATAAGCGTTTAATGGAAGATACTACAATATCAAAAGAGGAAAAAGAGCGTTTGTCTAAAAATTTAATTAATAATGTTAATAGTTTTATGGAAAGTGGAAAAGCACTTAGTAATCATACTAATAAAATAAAATCAAATCTGGAAAATACAGAAAATAAAGCTAGTGAGCTTGGTTTTCACGAAAAAAAGAGCGATACTCCCACACAACTTGATGAAAAACTAACACCTGGCAATCAAGATAATAACACAAATCCAACCACACCTGAAAAACCATCTGAAGATAAAAAGACAGAAGATCCAAAAAATACAAGCTCAAATAAATTTTACAATGCTATGTCAAAAGTAAAAGGAAATGAGTATGTGGATGCTATTATGGCATTGCCAGAAGCAAAAAGAATGAGCGTCGTGTCTGAGATAGAAAGATCTGTATCTAGCACAGCTACAATGCTTTCACGCCCACTAAATATCGATATCATACGCTTTAGCTCAACGCTCAATACAAATACTCGCCTAGCAAAACTAAGCAACCCTTATAATGATGAGTTTGCCCTAACTTACGCTGTATCAAACCTAAGCAGTGAGAAATTTGCAGATGGTGGCGATACTTTGTCTGGAGTTGTAAAAGCATATACGGATAGATTTAACACTGATAACAACCTATGGGCAAATGTGATCGGAGCAAAAGGTAAGATAAAAAATGAAGCAGACGCAAAGCTATATGGCTTTAGTATAGGATATGATAAAGCATTTGATGATAGTATTTTGGGCGCATTTGCAACATACGCAAAGTCAAAAAGTGACGCCACAAATGTAGAGCTAAAGTCTGATAATTATGAGTTTGGCGTTTATGCTAGAAAGTATATCGGCGCAAATGAGATAGATACTAAAATCGCCGTAGGAACAGTTAGGAACAAGCTTGATAGAGCATCAAACAAGTCAAAATTTGACAGCAAATTTGCTGATATTTCGCTTGATTATGGTTATGTGTTTGATATAAGCAATGATATGTTTTAAAACCTATCGTTGGACTAAACTACACCTATATCAAAAACGATAGCTTTAGTGAAAACGGCGCTTTGCCACTTAGATTTGATGGTGCAAAAACAAAAGCACTTAGCGCAAATTTGGCGTTAGAGTTTAGAAAATATACTCAAAACGGAAGCTACTTTTATATCACTCCTGGTGTGTCACGCGAACTTTATAAAAACTCAGATGATACAAATGTGAGATTTGTAGGCGTTAGCGATACGATAGCGCTAAATACTGATGATAAAAAGAAAACTTACGCTACGATAAATACAGGTGCTGACTTTAAGCTTAGTGAAGCACTTAAATTAAATGTAAATTTTGGTGCAAAAGCTAAATCAAAAGAGAACTATTATAACGGAACTATTGGACTTAGATACAGCTTCTAAAAATATACAAAGACCGAGAAATCGGTCTTTGATTTTATTTATCCAAAATATCTTTAGCAAAAATCGGCATTGCTAAAAACTGCATTCCTGAAATTTCTAAATTATGCGCAAACTCATAAAATTTTAAAAACTCATCTTTGTTAAATTTTGCTTGCCAGATGGCTCCGTTTTCATTAAATTCTCTTAAAAACTCATTTAAATTTTCACTGCTAAAATAGTGCTCAAAACGGCTCATAAGCGAAAATGGAGTAAAAAATACACACTCATCCTTGATCTCAAATTTTATTAAATTTGCCTCATTTATAGCTAGATTTACTGCACCGCCATAAGCCCTTACAAGACCGCCAGTGCCAAGCTTTATGCCGCCAAAATATCGCACGATAAAAACGCCAACATTTATAAGCTCTGCCCCACGCAAAGCAGCAAGACTTGGCTGTCCACTTGTGCCTTTTGGCTCGCCATCATCGCTTTGGTTTTCAACGATTTGAGAGTATTTATTAAGCTCTCTATAAGCCCAAACTATATGAACAGCTTTTGGATGTTCGCTCTTTAAGCGTTCATGAAGCACTTTAAAATCGTTAATCGGGCATAAAAATGCCAAAAAATTTGACTTTTTTATCTCGGTTTGAATTTTATAAATTTTATCTATCGTTTTCAAAAAATACCTTAAATTTTCTGTAATTGTAGCAAATTTTTAGAAAAGACAATGTATAATTAAGTTTTAATCGAAAATTTAAGGAGAAAAAATGGACAAAAAACTAAAAGTAATGGTCATACAAGGTCCAAATATAAATATGCTAGGCACAAGGGAAGTTCAAATTTATGGTGCCATGAGCATGGAAGATATTCATAAGCAAATGAAGCTAGTGGCTGATCAAAACGATGTTGAGATCGAGTTTTTTCAAAGTAACTTTGAGGGCGAGATAGTTGATAAAATTCAAGAGTGCCTAGGCGATGCAGATGGCATCATTATCAACCCAGCTGCTTATACACACACATCTATTGCTATCCGTGACGCATTAACAGCTGTTGCTTTGCCAAGCATTGAAGTGCATATTAGCAACATTCATCGTCGCGAAGAGTTTCGTCAAAAAAGCCTTATAGCCCCTGTGGTTCAGGGTCAAATAGTTGGTTTTGGACCATTTGGATACCATCTTGCGATGATTTCTATGTTGCAAAATTTTGAGCAGATAAAAGCATACAAAGCTGCGCAGGCACAAGGACAAAATGACTAATTATATCCTAAGGGGCGAAAATGCACTCTATTTTGAGTGCGGATATAGTTGTGATAATGCGATATTTTTGTCTATAAATGGTAAGAAATTTTTCTTAACTGATGCACGCTATGCTTTAGAGGCAAAAGAGTGCGTTTATGCTGATGTGAGCGTTATAGAGCTATCTCGCTCACTGGTGGCTGAGACTAGGCTTTTGCTTAGAAAGTTAAAGCCAAAAAGCCTAGTTTATGACCCTTATGATTTTAGCGTGGCAACATTTGATATGCTAAGCCAAAAACTTGGTCTAATTTTTAAGCCAAAAGCAAATTTTTCGCAACTAAAACGAATCATAAAAAGCCCTGAAGAGATTAAAATTTTAAAACAGGCAAGCGAGTTTGGAGCTGCTTGTTTTGATGAATTTGCTGATTTTGTGAGGCAAAAGGGCGAAGGCATGAGTGAGAGAGAGTTGCATTATAATGCAGAGCTCATTTTTAGACAAAAAAATAGGCTAGGACTTAGCTTTAGTCCTATCGTAGCCATAAACGAAAATGCAGCAAAGGTTCATGCTTTACCTAGTGAAAAGAGACTAAAAAAGGGAGATTTATTACTTTTGGATGCTGGCGTAAGATATAAAAATTATTGCTCAGATAGAACAAGAACGGCTTGTTTTAATGAGAGTTTTAATTTTTTAAAAGAGCAAAATTTTACAAACTCTCGCCAACAAGAAATTTATGAAGTCGTCTTAAATGCACAAAAAGCAGCACTTAATGCCATAAAACCTGGCATAATGGCATGTGAAGTAGATAAGGCCGCAAGAGATGTGATAAAAAAATCTGGCTATGAAAAAGAGTTTATCCACTCAACTGGTCATGGTGTAGGCATAGATATACATGAACTTCCAGTTATAAACTCAAAGAGCAAGACTATCTTGAAAGAAGGTATGGTTTTTAGTGTTGAGCCGGGTATTTATATCCCAAATGAGTTTGGGGTACGCATAGAGGATGTTGTTGTTGTAAGGGAAAAAGGGGCTGAAATTTTATGAAGCTAGTTGGGGCAAGAAGGCTTATAAGAAGTAAGCTTTGTCCTAGTTTTTTTGGTTTTAAAAATGAGTTTAAAAACTTAGCCATCATAGGGCTTGGTGGCAATATAGGAGATAGTGCAGCTAGGTTTGATAGATTTTTAAGAGCGCTAAAAAAAGATAGGCGAATTTGGCTTGTTGAAAGCTCGCCGATACTTATAAATGTGGCGTTTGGATACGAAGAGCAAGATGATTTTAGCAACGCTGTTATAAGCTTGCAAACTAGCATGGGTGCTAGTGAGCTTTTAAGAGTATTGCAGTATTATGAGATAAAGTTTAAGCGTGAGCGTAGCTTTAAAAATGCTCCTAGAACGCTTGATCTTGATATTTTGTATATGGATAAAAAGGTGCGAAGGAGCAAGCGACTTTGTGTTCCGCATAGCGGAGTAAGCAAGCGACTTAGCGTGATAGTTCCGATGGGGCTTTTAAGGAGTATTGGCTGATGGCAACAAAGATGTATGCATTTACTGGCGAGAGCGCTATGGAAGCGCTTAAAAAAGCGCGTGAGCAGTGTGGAGAGCGAGCTACACTTGTAACGACAAAGCAAATTCAAGCAAGAAGCATAAATAAAAAGCCGATATTTGAAATTTTAGTTAGTGTTGATGAGCCTGATGAGGCACCAAAGCCTACTCCAAACCCAAAAATACGCGAGTATGAAACATATTCAAAGTCAAAGCAGAAAAAATTTAACATCACAGAAGCACCAGCAAAAAGCCAAAAAGATGAAAATGAAGATGTGCTTTTAAATTTCTCAAAAGCTGCAAAGCAGATGAGCGAAATTTCAACCACTCAAGTTGTTGCCGAGCCAAAAACAAGCGAGCAAACAGCAGGGGTAAATCGCAAGATAGATGATGTTGCAAAGCAGGTAAATGCGCTAAATGACAAGCTTAGCCTTATAACGGATATGATGTGGGACGAAAGAGCAAGTAGCCGTAACAACCTAGCCATACCGCCTGAGTTTGCAAGTATCTATAAGGCCGCAGCTGCTAGTGGCATGAAAAGCGAACATCTTGAAGCTATTATGACAACTACTATGCAAAATTTACCTGCAGCCATGAAGGCAAATCCAAGTGCGGTAAAGCGATATTTTTACTCACTTTTGCGAAATATGCTGCCTTGCAGAAAAGAACAAGATGGCAGAAAACAACGCATTATGATGCTCGTGGGTCCTACTGGTGTTGGCAAGACGACCACACTTGCAAAGCTTGCTGCACGCTTTGCATATAGTGGTGAAAAGCGCTATAAAGTAGGTATCATAACGCTTGATACTTATCGTATAGGTGCGGTTGAGCAACTATTTCAATACGCAAAGATGATGAAGCTACCTATACTTGATGTTATAGAGGTTGATGAGTTTAAAAATGCGATAAAAACATTAAGCCACTGCGACATCATACTTGTTGATACGACGGGAAATTCACAATACGATAAAGAAAAACTAAATAGACTTGATGGCTTTTTGCGTAATAGCGGAGCTCAGATAGATGTAAATTTAGTCCTTTCGGCTGGCTCAAAAGTTGAAGATCTGATAGAAATTTATAATGGATTTAGCTTTCTTGATATAGACACTCTAATCATAACAAAATTTGATGAAACTAAAATTTTTGGCAATGTATTTTCTTTGATCTATGAGACCAATACTCCAGTTAGCTATTTTTGCGTAGGGCAAGAGGTACCTGATGACTTGGTTGAGGCAAAGAGTGAATTTTTAGTAGAATGCGTGCTTGATGGCTATAAAAGGGGCGAGCGATGATAACGCAAGCTAGCAAACTTAAAAATCTGGTCACAAACGCTCATGGGCAAAAGCATACCCATTTTATCGCTATTACGAGTGGAAAAGGTGGTGTTGGCAAAAGTACTATAAGCGCAAATTTGGCAAATTTACTAGCAAAAGATGGTTATAAGGTCGCGCTTCTTGATGCTGATATCGGGCTTGCGAATTTAGATGTTATATTAAATGTAAAAATGGGCAAAAACTTACTTCATGTCTTAAAGGGCGAGTGTGCGTTAAAGGATATTTTGATAGAAGTTGGTCAGAATTTAACGCTTATACCTGGCGAAAGTGGAGATGAGATACTAAAGTTTAATAATCAATTTTTATATGAGCGTTTTTTGCAAGAGGCTAGTACGCTTGATGAGCTTGACTTTATGATAATAGACACAGGCGCTGGTATAGGCGGCAGTACGCAGATGTTTTTAGAGGCTGCTGATGAGGTTGTAGTGGTTACCGTGCCAGATCCAGCGAGTATAACTGATGCTTACGCTGTCATAAAGATAGTTTCTAGATTTAAGCAAAATCCTCTAATGCTTTTTAATATGGTAAAAAATGGCGCAGAAGCAACTAGAATTTTTGAAAATATCAAGCGTGTTGCCGCCGCAAATATTGGCGGTGGGTTAAGCCTTGAGATGATAGGCTATTTAAGCGCAACGACGGCTATTCAAAAAAGTATAAAACAAAGAACTTTATTTACAAATGACGCGCCATACAGCACTCAAACAAATGAACTTAGAGAGATTGCTTCTAGTTTGCTGTATAGATTGGAACGAAAAGTGCTTACAAATAATCACAATGGCAGTTTTACTGGATTTTTCAAGCGATTGATTGAGAATTTTTAGGTAATTGGAGAAATTTTGAGAGCAGAAAACTATATCGCATTTTTCACTGTTTGCGGCTTTTTCGTAGGGCTTGTATTTACCGTGCTTAGGGCGCATGATCCTATTGATATGATGCTTTATACTATACTTATAACATTTTTCTTCTACCTTGTGATTCATATTATTATAATGAATTATGTTGATATTCGTCAGCATATCAAGCTATTTTTTGATAAGGACAGGCACGAGGATGTGGCTGATTATCTCTTAACAGAGCTTGCTATACGAGAAAAGCGCATGGAAAATTTAATTATCAAAGCGACTGAGAAAAAGTCCGAAAAGTCAGGTAAAGATGCACGAGTTAAAGCAAAAGCAGCTTAACGCCTACCAAAGTGCGATAAAAAAAGAGCAAGATGATGTCGTAGTGGCTTATCTGCCAGCTGTTCGCGCTATGGCTTATAGGTTAAAAGAGCGCTTGCCATCTTCTGTTGATGCAAATGACCTTATAGGGTGTGGCGTTGAAGAGATGATAAAATTGTCTAGGAAATACGACAAAGAGCAAAATGACTCATTTTGGGGCTATGCAAATAAAAGAGTTTACGGTGCGATGCTTGATTTTTTACGCTCTCTTGATGTTATGAGTAGGGCAAATAGAACGCTGATAAAAAATATAAATTCTGAGATAGATATCTATTTTAACGAATTTGAAGAAGAGCCAGAAGATGAGTATCTAGCAGAAAAGCTCGGCGAGGATGTGGATAAAATTCGTGATGCAAGAAGTGCTGGTGCCATTATAAATGTCTTACCGCTTGATGATCAGATGGCAGCATATGAAGATGAAAGCACAGAAGATAAGATAGAGCAAGAGGATCTGCTGGATAAGATAGAGGAAATTTTACAAAATTTTGAAAAGCGTGACCAGCTCGTGATACAGTTATATTATTATGAAGAGTTAAGTTTGAAAGAGATAAGCGAGATAATGCAAATTAGTGAGAGTAGGATTTCTCAAATTCATAAGCGTCTTTTGGGTCGTCTTCGAGATAGGTTAGGTGCTTAATGGCAGATATTTTATCGCAAGAAGAGATAGACGCGCTACTTGAGGTTGTAGATGAAGGCAGTGATGCTGATGACATAAGCTTGCCTGAGCGCGAACAAAAGGATGAGCGCCAGATAATAATCTATGACTTTAAGCGCCCAAACCGCGTTAGCAAAGAGCAGCTTCGTGCTATAAAAGGCATACATGATAAGCTTGCGCGAAACCTTGCCTCTCAAATTTCGAGCGTTATGAGAAGTATCGTTGAAATTCGCTTACATTCAGTCGATCAGATGACTTATGGCGAGTTTTTGATGAGCCTTCCAAGCCCAACTAGCTTTAATGTCTTTTCTATAAAACCACTCGATGGAAACTGTGTTTTGGAGATAAACCCAAGTATCGCATTTCCCATGATAGATCGTTTGCTTGGTGGAACGGGTGAAAATTTTGAGACAAGCAGAGAGCTAACCGACATTGAGGTAAATTTGCTTGATGCTGTGCTTAGGATGATAATGCAGCGTCTAAAAGATAGCTGGAACACAGTAACTGATATGTATCCAAATGTCGAAGCCAAAGAGAGCAGCCCAAATGTCGTTCAGATAGTTAGCCAAAACGAGATAGTTATAATGGTTGTTATGGAGATTATCGTTGGCAATTCAAGCGGCATGATAAATATTTGTTACCCAGTTATCTATCTTGAGCCGATTTTAAGCCGTCTTGCAAACCGAGACATAATGCTTGGCGAAACGAGCGCAAAAAAGAGCCGAAATAAAGAGCTAAAAACACTTATCGGTAGAGCTGAAATTTTATATGAAGCCATACTTGGCAAGGCTGTTATAAGTGTCGATGAGTTTTTAAATTTAAAAGAGGGCGATATATTAAGGCTTGATAGAGGGGCTGATGATAAAGCCATCGTCTCCATAGATAAAAAAGAGGTATTTTTAGCTGAGGTCGGACTTCACAGATTTAGAAAATCTATAAAAATAGAACAGCTCATTAAGTCTGATAAAGATGAGATAAAACACATACTAGAGCGCTACGAAGAGGAGCGTAAGGCAAAACTCGTAGCCTATGAGCATGAAGAACAAATGCAAGAAGAGAGTGATGAATATGATGAATAATTTTTTTAATATCTTTGTTAGCGAGCTTAAAGCTACTATCGAGGGTCTTACGGGTAGAGCTCCTGAAGTTAGCGAACGAAACGACTATGAGGCTGGCGCACAAGAGGGCATAAAACCACCAGTTGTTGTGGCAAATGTCGCTATAAAAGGTGATGTGAATGCAAAGGCACTGCTTGTTGTTACCCCTGTTTTAGTAAGTGCGGTTAGTGAATGGATGATGGGCGAAGAGGAAATTTCGCATAATGAAAATTTGGGTGCTGATGAGCTTGATGCGGCAAAGGAGATATTTTCAAATTTACTTGGTGCTTTTAATACATCTTTAGGCGCACAAAAAGAGCTACCAAAAATGAGCTTTGAAGTGGTTGGTGTGAGCTTTCTTGATGCTGACTCTTCGCTAGATCTTAGCTCGTATGAGAAGCTATTTTTATTTAATGTCTCTCTTGATAGCATTAGTGAAAGTATCGCATTCGTGGCTGAGAGGACTTTTCTTTCCGCTTTTGAGCCAAAACAAGAGGGCTTAGACTCATCAAAAGAGAGTGTGCAAACTAGTTCAAAGAGTGAATTTAGTGCTGAAGAGATGCGAAATATAAATCTCATAATGGATGTCAGGCTGCCTATACGCGTTCGTATCGGTTCAAAAAGAATGCTTTTAAAAGATGTTTTGACTATGGACATAGGATCTGTTATCGAGCTAAACCAGCTTGCAAACGATCCACTTGAAATTTTAATCGGCGATAAGGTTATAGCCGTTGGCGAAGTGGTCATCGTTGATGGAAATTTTGGTATACAAATAACTCAGATCGGCTCAAAAAGAGAGCGATTAGAGCAGTTAAAGGGCTAAAATTTGCAGTTTTTGGAGGAATTTAGAAGTTTTAGGCAGGCTGCAAATTTTGAAAATAAAGCTGTAACACTTTTTGGCTCAGCTAGGCTTGAGTTTGATAGTTTTCACTGCCAAAAGGCTCGTGAAGTTGCAAAAAAGCTTAGCGAAAACGGCATAGCGGTGCTTACTGGCGGAGGAGATGGTGTAATGGGTGCGGCAAATATGGGCGCAAGCGAAGGCGGTGCACCAAGTGTGGCTTTTAACATACGGCTACCATTTGAGCAAGCCACAAATCCTTATGCGACTCACTCGTTTTTATTTACAAATTTTTCTCCTCGAAAATTTGCACTTATAGAGCGTTCAGTGGCTTTTGTTGTTTTTGCTGGAGGTTTTGGGACTCTTGATGAGCTTTTTGAGGTACTAGTACTTGTGCAAACCGGCATGAAAGATGCAAAAATTTTTCTTGTTGGCGAGCAGTTTTGGAAGCCATTGGATGAGTTTATAAAAACTACTTTAATAGATGAAAAATTGATCAGCAAAGATGATGTGAAATTTTATACTATCACCGATGATGTCGAGCTTATAGTGAGTGAAATTTTGCGTATTTAAAATTTAAAGATATAATTTGTCCTTTTTTTACGAAGGATTTACGATGAAGATAATGGTAGCATTAAGTGGTGGTGTTGATAGCACTATGACCGCAAAAATTTTACAAGAGCAAGGGCATGAGATAGAGGGTTGCTATATGAAGCTACACTCAAAGCCTGGTTATCACGAAGAGAATATACGCAAAGTAAAAAAGGTTGGCGAATATCTTGGGATAAAAGTTCATATCCTTGATTTGCAAGATAAATTTAATGAATTTGTATATGACCCATTTGTAAAATTTTATAAAGAGGGTATCACTCCAAACCCATGTGCGCTTTGCAACCGATTTATAAAGCTTGGAGCACTCTTAAATTTTGCCAAAGAGCAGGGTTGTCAAAAGCTTGCTACTGGACACTATGTACAAATAATCGATGGTTTTATAACATCTGCTGTTGACCCCAGTAAAGATCAAAGCTACTTTTTAGCACAGGTTCCAAAAGATGTCTTAAATGATATGATATTTCCGCTTGGCGATAAATTTAAAAAAGACATTAAAGAGATGGCAAAGGCTATACCTGTGCTAAGCGAGTTTGGTACCCAGGCTGAAAGTAGCGAAATTTGCTTTGTTGAAGATACTTATATACAAGTTTTACAAAAGCATTATGATACAAATTTGCCAGGAAATGTTGTAGATAAAAACGGTAATGTTATAGGGCGTCATCAAGGATATATGCACTACACTATAGGCAAACGCCGTGGTTTTGAAGTTTTTGGAGCACACGATCCGCACTTTGTTTTAAAGATAGACGCAGCAAAAAATGAGATCGTAGTGGGCTCAAAAGATGACTTGAGTCAGCGTGAAGTTAAATTAAAAGATGTAAATATGTTCATAGATGATATCCAGTTTGAATGCGAGGCTAAAATTCGCTACCGAAGCCCAAAAACTGGCGCTATTGTAAAAGTTAATAAGTCGGATAATACAGCGGTTTTAACACTTTATACAGCAGTTTTTGGTGTTGCGGCAGGTCAAATGTGTGTGATGTATGATGGCGATCGAGTGATAGCCAGCGGATTTATAGTATAGCTTAAGCTTAAAATTTTTATAAAATCGCTAAAATGCTTTAAATTTTAAGGAGTAAAGCGATGAGATGGCAAGATAGCAGACGAAGCTCAAATATTGAAGATAGGCGTGCTGGTGGGGGATTTGGCTCAAGGTCTGGTCGTATCGGCTCACTTTTGCCAATCATCCGTTTTTTGCTAGGCTCAAATATCGGTCGTGTCGTACTTGGTTTGGGTGTAGTAGCGTATTTTATGGGGTATAACCCGCTTGCTCTTTTAAACCTTGATACCTCACACCCCACAGCCAATATTCAGGCTACCCAAAATGAACAAGAAAAGGAAAATTTTGCCTTTGTGTCCGCGGTCTTAGCTCAAACAGAAGATGTGTGGGGTAAAATTTTTCAAGAGCACGGAGCAACTTATTCGCAGCCAAATTTGGTTGTTTTTAGGGATCAAGTTAGAAGTGCTTGTGGATTTGCAAGCTCTCAGAGTGGACCATTTTATTGTCCAGCAGATCATAAAGTATATCTAGATCTTGGTTTTTTTGATGAGCTTGCCAAGGTGCATAAGGCTGATGGCGACTTTGCACAAGCTTATGTCATCGCTCATGAGATAGGTCATCATGTGCAAAATTTAAGCGGTACTTTGGATAGGATTAATAAACTTAAAGCACGCTCTAATAACGCTATCGAGCAAAATGCTCTTCAGGTTCGTGTTGAGCTTCAGGCTGATTGCTATGCTGGAATTTGGGCTAAGCATGTAAATTCTCGGCTTGAGGATGGCGATATTAATGAGGCTTTAAATGCCGCAAGTGCCATAGGCGATGATACTTTACAACGAAAATTCCAAGGTCATGTAGTGCCTGACTCTTTTACTCATGGTAGTTCAAAACAACGTATGGAGTGGTTTAAAAAGGGCTTTTTAAGCGGTAAAATCGAGGCTTGTGCGTTTTAAGATGTTTAACATTTTACTCGTTGAAGATGATGAAATTTTAAGCACGATGATACACGATAAACTACGTCTTGAAGGCTTTAATGTAAGTGTCGCAAACAACGGCAAAAAAGCACTTAACGCACTTGAAAGCTCTCATTTTGATCTAGTCATAACTGATGTGATGATGCCACAAATGGATGGCTTTGAGCTTAGCCGTGAGATACGAAAATATGAAAAAAATAAGCCGATTTTAATGATTACCGCAAAAAGCGAGATAGAGGACATGCAAACGGGCTTTGGTAGCGGCGCTGATGATTACATGAGTAAACCTATAAATTTAAAAGAGCTGGTTTTGCGGGTAAATGCCTTGCTAAGAAGGGCAAAAATCGCAAATGAAAAAGAGCTTGTGATGGGCAGCACGAAGCTTGACTTTAACGCACTTAGCGTGAGCGAAAACGGCGTAAAAATCGAGCTTGCACCAAAGGAGTTTTATCTTTTATTTTTACTGCTTTCAAACGAGGGTAAAATTTTCACTCGCTTTGAGATAATGCAAGAAATTTGGGGATTTGAAAGTGACAGCGATGAGCGAGTAGTCGATACTCACATCAAAAAACTTCGCGCAAAATTTGAAAAAAACAGCGACTTTGAGATAGCAACGGTGCGTGGGCTTGGCTATAAAGCGGTAAAAAAGAGGCGTGATGAGAAAGTATTATGTGAGCTTAAAAACCTATGTAGCGGCGTTTAGCTCGCTTGCTTTTGGCTTTTTTAGTGTGATCTCGTGCCTTATAATTTGGGGGATTTTTTATCATATTTTTGGCAAGGATTTGAGCTTTTATAGCGCACTTTTGCTTAGCGTTTTAAGCTGTATTTTGGCGGTTGGGCTAAATTTTACTCTGCTTTATTTTGGTATGAAATTTCTAATCAGACCCATAAAACGCATAAAAGACACGATAGATGCCGTGGCAAACGGCGATTTTAGCGCAAGGGCTGAGCGAAAAGTGCATAAAAATCTAAGCAACTATGTCTATATGCACGAGCTAGACGAGGTCATCGTAAATTTAAACAAGATGGCACAGCACCTAGAGCTTAATCAAAACTTACAAAAAGAGTTCATCTCAAATGTCTCGCACGAGATCAAAACGCCGATTTTCAGTATCGCTGGACTTAGTGAGCTAATGCTTGAAAACCCCGCACAAAACGCCCACTACGCCGCTCTTATAAACAAAGAAGCAAACCGATTAAACCGCCTTTGCGAGGACTTGCTAAAACTAGCAAGGCTTGATAACTCCAGCATCGTAAAGCTCGATGAGGCGGTGCAAGTCGATGAACAGCTAAGATCTAGCGTGATACTTCTCACGCAAAAGTATCCAAACCGTGAGTTCGTGCTAAGCTTAAACAAGGCAAACACGCTAAGCAACACTCCACTTTTAGCGCAAATTTGGCAAAATTTGATAGAAAACGCCATAAAATACTCACCTGAAGATAAGCTCATAGAGATCTCTTGTAGGGCAGAAAAAAACGAGATAGAGGTTATCATAAAAGATCACGGTATCGACATAGAGGCTGATAAAATCGATAAAATTTTTGATAGATTTTATCAATGCGAGGAGTCACACTCAGATCTTGGCAGCGGACTAGGGCTTAGCATAGTGGCTAAAATTTCACAGCTTTTAGGCGTAAAAATAGATGTAAAAAGTGAGCAAAAACTTGGCACTCAGTTTATTTTGAAAATACCAAAAAAGACACATTCAGGACACAAAAGCTAGATATAATTTGCCTATCAAACGATAAAGGATGGCAAGTGCAAACTAAAATTTCTCACACACTTTTTGGCATAATGGCCCTTTTGTGGGGCTGTTTGGCAACTGCGATTTTATTTTAATTTTTAAAAATCATACTAAAAGGATAAAAAATGAACACACTTCTTATTGTGCTATTTGTTAGCTATCTTGTCACTTGGCTAAGCGGTATATGGATGTCAAGGCAAAAGAGCATGGAGCATAAAAAAGCAAGGGCGATACATTTTAGTTGCACGCTAGTTACTTGTGTGCTTTTGACAACTTACGTTGTTAGCGTATTATTTTAGGAGAGAAAAATGAGTATTTATGACATAAATGTTTTGACAAATAAGGGCGAATGCAAGAGTCTTGGCGAGTACCGCGGTAAGGTACTTTTGGTGGCAAATACTGCTAGTAAATGTGGTTTTACCGATCAGTACTCACAGCTTGAAGGGCTAAATCAAGAGTTTAAAGACGCTGGGCTTTGTGTGCTTGGCTTTCCGAGCGATAACTTTGCGGGGCAAGAGCCAGATGATGATGAAAATATCGCTAAAAACTGCCAGTTAAATTTTGGTGTGACATTTGAGCTGTTTAAAAAGGGCGATGTTAGGGGCGAAAATTCCATAGAGCTTTTTAAATATTTGACACAAAAGCAAGGATTTAAGGGCTTTGATGAGACTCATCCGCTCTCGCAAAAGCTTAAAACCGCTCTAGCTGAAAATTTCCCAGAAATCTTACAAGGCGATGGCGTGAAGTGGAACTTTACGAAATTTATCGTAGATAGAAACGGCGAAGTTGTGGCTAGATTTGAGCCGACGGCTGAGTTTGCAAAGATTAAAGAGTGTATAAAAAGCTTGATTTGATAAATTTAAAGGGTATGTGATGATGGGTGAGGGTTTTGATTTTCCGGATTTTGTTAAAAAAGTAAAAGGCGTGGATTACGGCATAGATGGGCTTTTTGTGCATAGGGAGCATACGCCAAGCGGAACGATTTATTTTGTTAAAGCGCAAAAAGAGGTGAAATTTCCTCGCCATAGTCATAAAGCACAATTTACAAGTGTTTTGTCAGGCTCTTGCACACTTGAGATAAATGGCGAGTGCAAAACCTATAAAAAGGGCGATACATACATAATCCCGGCTGATACACTTCATCAGATCACACTTCACGCGGGATATGCAAAGATGATTATGTAAAGATCTAAATGACGGCGAGTATTAAAGAGAGAGAATGAATTTAGTAGAGGCTATGCAAAAACGCACAAGTTTGCGTGATTTTACAGATTATGTGCCAAGTAAGGCGGAGATTGACGCGATTTTGGAGGCAATTTATCATGCTCCAGTCGTGTTTATGAGCAAAAATACCCACATTGGCGTTATTACCGATAAAGCGGTCTTAAAACAGCTTGATGAGCTTGGCGTTAGCAGATACGGAAAACCGCTAAATATCAGCAGTGTTTTATACAACGCACCCGTTTATATCGTGATCTCAGCACCGCTTGTAAGCGAAGTGCCAGAGGCGTTTAAGGAGGCGATCGATCTTGATTTTTGCAACCGAAGCTTAGCTTGGACGATAGGCACGATGGTGCAAAATATCCAGCTTAGAGCGACTGATCTTGGACTTGCGAGTTGCCCTGTAAATGGCACTGTTGCGGGGCTTATACACGATAAAGAACTATCGCAAAAGATAGGCATACCAGATGGCTACACGCCGCTAACATCTGTGGTGATCGGCAAGAGCAAGACGCCATATAAAGTGCGTGAAGGGCAAAAAGATAACTATCTAGTAAGCTTTGTTTAAGCATAAATTTATCCTTAAGATAGGGCGTGATGGTTGTGGTGATAAGTTAAAATTTTAAGTAAAGCAAAATTTAAATTACACTATAATGCTAGAAATTTAAAAGGAGAGAAAATGAAGCTACTTGAAGCTATGCAAAAACGCCAAAGTATGCGTAAATTTAGCGATGAAATGCCAAGCTCTGAGGAGATAGAGGCGGTTTTGGAGGCTGGATATCTTGCACCTGCACTTTTTACGACAAAGGACGCACACATCAGTGTCATTACTGATAAAAAGCTTTTGGCTGAGCTTGACGCGGCGGCATCGCGAAAATTTGGTGCTACGCTTGATATGCTTGGTGTGAAAAACACGCTTTATGACGCACCCGTTTATATACTAATCTCTGGGAAATTGGTAGATGAGTTGCCAAAGGGATTTGAGTTTTTAAAGCTTGAAAATATACATAGAAATGTATATTGGGCGATGGGCTCTGTCATGCAAAATATGCAGCTTCGTGCCGCGTCTTTGGGTCTTAGCTCGTGCCTTATAAACACAGTTGTTGTTACGCTTTTTGATGAGCCAGAACTTGCTAAAAAGGCTGGTATCCCTGATGGCTACTCGCCACTTTGCTCTATCGTGCTTGGCAAGAGCGACGCTGAGTTTTGCCCACGCACACCTAAAAAAGAGCATTATCAAATAAGCTATATTTAGCTAAAACAAGGCGTGTAAAACTCACGCCTTTTGTTAAATTTTAGTTCTTAAAGCTATGTATCGGGGCTGGGATCTGTCCGCCACGAGCGATGAAGTCATCAGATGAGTTTTTATTTACACTCATTACAGGTGCCGTGCCTAAAAGTCCGCCAAACTCGATCATATCGCCCTCTTTACCAAGCGGGATGATTCGCACGGCGGTTGTTTTTTGATTTATCACGCCAATTGCCGCTTCATCAGCTATCATTGCCGAAATCGTCGCTTCTGGCGTATCGGCTGGTATGGCGATCATATCAAGTCCAACTGAGCAAATCGCAGTCATAGCCTCTAGCTTTTCTAAATTTAACGATCCACTTTGCACCGCGGCTATCATGCCCTCGTCCTCAGACACCGGTATAAACGCCCCGCTTAGACCGCCGACTTGATTACACGCCATCACGCCACCCTTTTTGACCGCGTCATTTAGCAGTGCGAGTGCAGCCGTTGTGCCGTGAGTGCCGACTGTTTCAAGCCCCATCTCCTCAAGCACCCTTGCCACCGAGTCGCCCACGGCTGGAGTTGGCGCTAGGCTAAGATCGACTATGCCAAATTTCACCCCAAGTCGCTCGCTAGCCATTTGCCCCACGAGCTGACCGATACGAGTTATCTTAAACGCCGTTTTTTTCACCGTTTCAGCCACGACATCAAAGCTCTCGCCCCGCACCTTCTCAAGTGCACGTTTTACCACTCCGGGTCCTGAAACACCGACATTTATCACCACATCAGCCTCGCCTACGCCGTGAAAGGCACCTGCCATGAAAGGATTATCCTCGACTGCATTTGCAAACACCACAAGCTTTGCCGCCCCTAGTTTGGACGCTGTCGCTGTTTGCTTGATCACCCGTCCCATATCACGCACAGCCGTCATATTTATGCCGGTTTTTGTGGAGCCCACATTTACCGAGGCGCAGACTTTGCTCGTTTGGGCTAGGGCGTCTGGGATAGAGTTTATCAAAATTTCATCGCCCTTTGTGTAGCCTTTTTGTACCAAAGCCGAAAAGCCACCGATGAAATCAACTCCCACATCGTGTGCTGCTCTATCAAGCGTTTTGGCAAATTTTATGTAGTCTTTCTCATCGGTTGCCGCGGCGATGATGGCGATAGGAGTTACGGATATGCGTTTATTTACGATGGGTATGCCAAGCTCTGCTGAGATCTCGTTGCCGACACGGACTAGATTTGCCGCACTGCTGGTGATTTTGGCGTAAATTTTTTCACATGCCTTGTCGCTGTCGCTATCGATACAATCAAGTAGCGAGATACCCATCGTGATTGTTCGCACATCAAAATTTTGTTCCTCGATCATTGCTATCGTTTCAGTCACTTGTTTAATGTCCATTTTAGCCCCTTAAATGTTGTGCATAGCATCGAAAATGGCAGCACTTTGGATATTTATCTTTACATTTAAATTTGCTCCGTGTGTTTCAAGTTCACTGCGAAGCGCCGTAAAGTCGAGCTGTTTCTCAGATGAAACCACTGCCATCATTGTAAAATATCCATCAAGAACAGTCTGGCTAATATCATCGATATTTAGTTCTAGCTCGGCTAGTTTTGTAGCCACTCCTGCTACTATACCTGTGGCATCTTTGCCTATGACAGTTACGATTGCTTTCATGTTTACTCCTATTGTAAATTTTAAGGATTGTATCATAGTTTTGTTTAAGGGAGTTTGTGTTGTTAAGAAATTTAGAAAAATAGGGGCTTTAGCCCCTTAAATTTATGCAAAAATTGGTTTTATCTGCTCTATCCAGTTTGTTATGCGCTCTTCTGTCTTTTCGCTTTCATTGTCTGCATCAAGCGCAAGACCTACAAATTTGCCGTCTCTTACGCTATCTGAGCTATCAAAGTTGTAACCATCAGTTGAAACACTGCCAACTACTTTTGCTCCAGCTTTTATGACTGCATCATATAGTTTTGCCATACCATTGCAATACTCGTCAGAGTAGCTTTGGCTATCACCCATGCCAAAAACCGCAACCGTTTTGCCACTTAAATTTAGTGCCTCAAAGTCAAAAGCATCCCAATCATCTTGCAAGTCTCCACTGCCCCAGGTTGATGTGCCAAGGATTAGCTTGTCGTAGCTATTGATTTTTGCTGGGTTTACATCGCAAACATTTAAAACTTCATTTTCTAGACCTAAATTTTCGCCTAAAAACTGAGCAGCCTCTTCAGTGTTTCCCATACTGCTGCCAAAGATAATACCTATCATTTTTATCCTTTTAATATTATATTATTAATCGTATAAGGCACAAGTTTTATGCACTTTTCGCATTGACTATGCCTAACCTCGATATGTCTGCAAAACTCGCTATGGCGGGGTAATACAACATATAAACTCTCACATTCGCTACTTTGTAAAAAGCTGGCTGCACGAGAAATTTCAGGTGCTAGCTTTTGGCTATTTTCAGGGCTAAATTCTTTAAAACTAGGCAACACGCTAAGGTGTTTTTTGCCGTTGCTTTCGATAGTTATTATGCCATCTTGAAAATAGAGATTTTTATCAAAATGCTTCCGAGCAATTTTACCATAAACAAACTGAGAAAACATAAAATCAGCATCAAAAATTAGCTCAAATTCACCATTTTTGTATAGCATTTGGATAAATTTTGCAGCTGGATGTTTTGGATTGGAAACTATTTTATTTATATTTGTGAAATTTTTACTTTTGTAGCACTCAATTAGCGCATTTGAAGCCAAACAAAGAGTGGTCGGTTTTGTATTTTTGAGTAAATTTATCTCTAAAAGCTGATTTAATCTAGTTAAAAAAGCACTTTTTATAGAGCCAAATTTTGAAAAAGAGAGCGAAATTTGCACGCTCTCATCAACGCAACTGTTGTATAAAACCAAAAAGTTGTAAGTTTTTTTAACTGGACTAAGTTTTTTGAAAATATTTGGAGTTATTTCGCCAATATCTAATGAGTGTCCATAGTTCATCGGTTAAGCTTTGCATCCAAATTCCTTGTCTAGCCCAAAGACTTTACAATACTCGCAAAATACGCAGCTAACACTTCTTTTCGCACAAACGATAGGTATGTTGCGCTTTTTGGCTTGTGTTTTTATGGTTTTCATAGTGTTGTGGTTAAGAAAGCTTGTTAGCATCACAACACACCCTGTATCTTGTGGGATAGGCTTGCGATTTACACGGTTTTCGTTTCGTGCATCCCAGTGCTCTATCTTTTGCGCCCCTAAATCGTGCAAAACCGCTTTTATCGGTGTTATCTCGTCCGCACCAATGACTAATACTGACATCTTGTTCTCCTGATTGTGTTTATTATTTTGATATTTGTTATTATAAAATAATAAAGCTAAATTTTTACTTAGTTATGATAGTTATTATCATAAAAATAAAATTTTTGTGTATTATTTTTATTAAACTTTTTAAAAATGCATAGCAAAACTAGCCAAAAATTTGGCTAGTTAATTTAATTTAAATGTGATAGGGATTTTTACTCTTATATCGTTTGGAAGTTTTGGAAAGTCGGCTGATGCACGCTTTACAGTCTGCATGGCTGACTCATCAAGTATTTGTGTGCCAGATGAGTTTATAACCTCTATATTTGTAACATCTCCACTTGATTTAAGCACAAAACGCACTTCACAAATGCCTTGTTTTCGCATTTTTATAGCATTTTTAGGATACTTGTGATGTTTTATAAGAGCACGACGGATTTGTTCAAAATTTTTATCTCCAGCAGAGCTTTGCATATTGTATTCGCCTATCGTTGGTGCAGCTGCTACCTTTGTGGCGACAGTAGGATTAGTGGATGTCGCGGTTGGTGCTGGTGGTATAGGAGCTGGCGGTGTTTGAACTACTTTTTCTGGTTCAGCTGGTTTTGGTTTTGGTGCAGGCTTAGGCTTTTGTTTGGGTTTAGGTTTAGGTTCTGGCTTAGGCATAGGAGGTGGCGTAGGCTCTGGTGGTTTTACTACTGGAGGCTCTGGCGGGGTTGGTTCTGGTGGAGGCGGAGCTGGCGGTGCAATGGCCGGCTCTGGCGCAAAAATTGGTGCTGTGATGGGCTTAAATGTGTTTAAATTTATCTTTAAAATTTTATCATCCGATGGCTTTATCTCTAAAAATGGAGGCGCATAAAATAGTGCCACCAAAAGTCCAGAGTGCAACAAAAATGAAACTATAAAGCCGCTACTATTTGATACTTTAGTCAGTGACTGTTGTGATCGCAAAATTTTCATGTCCTTTTTCTTTGAGAATATCTATAACTTTGACAAAACTTTGAAATTTACTCTCTTTATCACTCTTAAGTTCTATAAGTGTTGTTTTGTCGATATTTAAAAGTTGTGTTTTTAGTTCTTCATCTGCTACGATAGCATCATCGATAAAAATTTTATTATCTTTATCAATGATAATTACGACTTTTTTCTCATCTTTTTGCTCTTTTGAAGCGGAGTCGGCACTTGGCAGATCGACTTGAATTTTGCCCTGTGCGATAAAGGTAGAGATAGATAGGACTATCGCTAGCAAAACAAGCATAATGTCGATAAAAGGAACGACATTTAGTCCATCTTTTTTATCAACTTTCATGAGTAGCCTTGTATCTGTTTAAAAGCACCTCTGCCTTTCTTGAGAGTCCGTTGTATATCATTAGGGTTGGGATAGCAACAAGAAGACCAAAAGCTGTTGCTTTAAGCGCAAGCGATAAGCCAAGCATGATACTTTTTGTATCTATACCACCACTCATACCCATGTCATAAAATGTTATCATAATGCCAGCAACTGTGCCTAAAAGTCCGATATATGGGGCATTTGAGTATATTATGTATAGAGTTGTCAAATTTTTAGTGAGTGCCTCGTGTAAGGATTCGATATTTTTAAATGCGTTTATATCGACTTTTGAGTAGTATATAGCTCGCTCTATCGCATACCAAACAACCAAAAAACTCATAAGTCCAAGAATGGCTATGATGATGTAGTCAACATTATGTTTAAGAAATTCCATAAATATCCTTAGAATTTTAAAATTTTGCGCCATTATATCTTATAATGATAATAGAAGTCAATAAAATATTTGTAAAATTTCTAAGAATATTAAAAATTTGTTAAAATTTAACAATTTAAGATGAAAATAATAATCAAATAGATATAATTCATCCCTTATTTAATAATAATTTTCATTTTAAGGAGTTCAAGTGGGTTTTAAGACTATTAAAATTTCACTCATCGCTACACTTTTTACAAGTGTTGCTTTTGGTGCGAACGATGTTTCGCTAGATAGTATAGAAGTGAGTACAACTGGTGCTAGTGATGTAAATGATATCAAGATCACTACAAGAAACGCAGGACTTGTAAAAGATGTCATGCGTGATGTACCGGGCGTTTATGTCGGTGGCACAAACGGAATGAATCAAAAAATTTATATGCGTGGCGTGAGTGATCGTGGTCTAAATATCACGATAGATGGTGCTAAACAAAACGGCAATACTTTTCACCACAATGCTGACTTGTTAATCGATCCTGATCTTATCAAAGCAGTCGAAATGGAAGTAGGTGCAAAATCAGTCGTAAATGGTTCTGGCGCACTTGGTGGCTCTGTAGCGTTTAAGACTGTTGATGCGAGTGACTTACTTGAAGACGGACAAGATATCGGCGCTAAGCTAAAGATGGGCTACACTAGCAACAACGAAGGCTTTTCTCAATCAGCTATGATCTACGGTCGTGCATTTGATAGTCTGGATCTACTTGCAGCATTTAAACACTACGGATATGATTTTGGTAAATCAGGCAATAATAAAGTAATAGGCGGAAATGGCAATGATATAAATTACCTTTTCAAAGTTGGATATAGTTTTTTAGATGCTCATAAAATTTCACTTTCTACTGAGCATATGCAATACAAAGGAACATACCCACTTAAAGCCGAATTTGGATACGATCCAACAGTGGACCCAAAAAGAGGTGTAGTAAATGGATATGATAATAGAAAGTATGAACGTGATACCCATACTATAAAATACACCTACACTCCAAGTGAAAATTTCGAACTAGATAGCACCATATATCACACAAAACATCAGCGTATCGGCTCAACTAATACTGGTATAAAATGGGGCGTTGAAACAACTGGTGCTAAAATAGGCGCAAAGTCAAAATTTGAAACTGGCGACTTTGCCCATACTCTAAGATACGGCTTTGATTACTATCATAGTGAAAACTTTGTAAAACCTGGTAATATAACACCTGAAAAAGCAAATAACTACTCACTATACCTTGAAGATGCCATAAAATATAGCAACCTAACTATAACACCTGGCGTAAGATACGAAAGACATGAGCTAAAAACATACAATGGACAAGCTGGGAATTTAAGCGGATACAAATACAAATTTGATGAGGTTAGTCCAGCTCTTGCGCTTGATTATAACATAGGCTGGGGCTTTAGCGCATTTGCTAGTTACGCAAGGGTATTTAGAGGACCTGATGTTATGGAGAGTATGATGGCGGCTGGACAAGTTAAGCGCGGTAATAAAATTACTGTTTATAACTGGCTTGCAAATGAAAATTTAAAAGCAACTACCGGCAATGCTTATGAGATAGGTGGTAGATATAAAACCGAATTTTCAGAAAACTCATCACTTAGCTTAGTAGCAAAATACTTTAACACAAAATATAAAAACTTAATAGTTGATAATAATGCAAAAGCTGGAGTAGTTGGATGCCCTAATGGTTTGACTGATACTCTTTGCAGGATAAATGCTGGTAGCGCTACGATAGATGGCGTAGAGCTTTTTGCTAGACTATATGTTGATGATCTAAGCCTTGCAGCTGGATATACTCATCAAAAAGTAAAATACCATGATAGAACTAAAAATGGAAATAACTATCTAACATCAAATATCATAGGTTACCGCGATCAGGGTGATAAATATACATTTAACGCCGAATACACCATACCACAAGCTGATTTACTTTTAGGATATAGTTTGCTATTTTTTAAATCTAAAAATACAACCTCAGCTGATGATGTAACAGGTAAAAATATAAAAATACCAAGCTATGCAGTAAGTGATATTTACGCTACATATATGCCAACCTCCGGTCGCTTTAAAGGGCTTGAGATAAATGCTGGTGTTTATAATATCTTTGATAAAGCTTACGCTTCACACTCACAAAGAACAGCACAATACACAGGAGATACTACAAGTATCGACTGGGAAGCTGGTAGAAACTTCAAAGTAAATGTTTCTTATAAATTTTAATTCTTAGGGCGTATTTTACGCCCTATCACTCTAGCTCGCTAAGCAAATTTTGCAAGCTTATAGAGCTTAGATGAGCAAAAAGGGCATTTGAAGCACTGTCAAAATGCTCTCTTAAAAGCCCCTCTATCTGAGCACCTAGCGGACATGCGGGGGGCGAGTTTTCGTGAATTTTAAACAAATTTTCACTACCATTTACAGCCTTAAAAATATCTAGCAAAGAGATCTTGCTCGCACTTCTAGCCAGGCTTATGCCGCCCACGCCAGCTCGAGTGATGATAAGACCGGATGATTTTAAAAGTGCGATGATTTGGCGCACTATCACGGGATTTGTCCCCACGGTATCAGCTAAAAACTCACTCGTATTTTTCTCATCTTTAAAATACTGCGCGCTCAAAAGTATATGAACGGCTATGCTAAATTTCTGTCCGACTTGCATTATTTTCCTAGTTTTAAATTACAACCAGCTTGGTTTTACTTCATCTATTATACCATCACTCATTGTAAATTGCTCTAAACTGCCAGCTTTTGCCTGAACGCAAAGAAATTTTATACCATCATTTGATGCCTTAAAGCACCTTTGCCCTTTCGGATCTATACGCACTACATCGCCCTTTTTTAGCTCTATCTCATCGCCATCTATATAAAGCAGACCGCTTCCTTCAAGCACGACATAAACCTCTTCATTTTGCTTGTGTGAATGCACAAACGGCACGCTAGCGTTTGCTACTAGCTCATTTATAGAAATTTCACAGCCACTTAGTCCAAGGAGCTCTTTTAGCTCCACTCTTGGCTGGTTTTTGATATTTACCATCTTGTAGTTTGACATTTTTTCTCCTTATTTTGAATTTACACTAAAACGCTTTTGTATAAATTTCTCATTTTTTATCTCATCTATCATGGCTATCGCGTAGTCTGCATAGCTTATCACGCTCTCTCCGCGCGAGTTTAGGCTAAATACCTCACCGCCAAGCACGTACTCTCCCGTGCGAGGCAGATCAGGCTCAAACTCAGCCGCTGGAGATAGATAGCTCCACTTCACATCGCTTCTCTTTCTAAGCTCGCTAAGTCCCTTTGCCATAGCACTTGCCGTTGGCTTATACTCATCTGGGAACTCAGGAGTATCAATAAGCTGTGTCGTAAGGCTCTCATCAGTGTATAAGCTACCCGCACCACCCACGACTAAAAGGCGAGTAGGTGTGTCACTTAGCAAGTCTGCAAGGTGCAAAAGGGCGTCAGTGTGAAGGTGTCTAGTCTCCTCGCTCCAAGTGCCAAATGCCGTGATAACAGCGTCAAATTTTGCCACATCATCCTTTTGCAAGCTCATAATGTCCTTATAAAGCACTTCAGTTTTGTCGTTTTTATACTTTTTGTTTCGCACGATAGCTGTTACTTTGTATCCTTGAAGCAGCGCCTCATCTACGAGCTTGCTACCTGCGTTGCCGTTTGCGCCGATTATCGCTATGTTTTTCATCTTTGTTCCTTTGGGATAAATTTAGTTGTAAATATTTTCATTACAACTTATGAGCGAAGTATAACAAATTTTAGTTGTAATGTCAAGCCTTACAACTAAAATTTGACTTTTATTCTTGTGAAATGTAAAATACAGCTCCAAAATAAGGATAAAAATGCAAAATCAAACATTTAAAACACTCAAACTAATCGCAAGTCAAAATTTAAAAAAATTATCACTCACATTTAGCTTAGTTATGGCCGAAAATGGGCTGTTTCTAGTCTATCCCATCATCGCTGGTATCGCCATAGATGCTATCACTAAGGGGCAAACAATGCTTGCGATGATATACGCCCTTATCGTCTTTGTGGGCTGGGGCATAGGGGCGATGAGAAGGCGTGTGGATACGCAGGTATTTACAAGGATTTATGCTGATTTAGCCGTGAAGGTCATAATGAACGAAAAAGCCATTAAAAAGGACAACTCAACCATCATCGCACGTGCTAGTTTATCAAGGGAGCTTGTAAATTTCTTTGAAAACCACTTCCCTGTGCTTTTTACTTCTGTTATCTCGATATTTGGCTCGGCTGTTATGCTTTTGTTTGTCGAGTTTTACGTGGGTTTGGCGGCATTAGTATTGCTTGTTATTCTTGCACTGCTTTTACCAAAATATGTATCAAAAAACGATCATCTATACTTAAAGCTAAATAATCAAATCGAAAAAGAAGCGAGTCGCATAACAAACAGCGATGAGATCACGCTAAAAAGGCACTACGGGCTACTTTCGATGATAAGGGTTAAAATTTCAAATCGTGAAGCAACTAGCTTTTTCATTATCGGCATTGTGGGAGCGTTGCTGTTTGGCCTAGCCATCATCACTCTATCGCTTCAAAACGCTAGTGCCGGACATATCTACTCGGTTTTGACATATCTTTGGACCTTGCTTATAAGCCTTGATGACGCACCAAGATTGGTTGAGGAGTTTAGCAAACTAAAAGACATCACAAAACGCGTTAATGTCGAGATCGGCAGTGATACTTTATGAGTATTAATTAGATTTTAAATGAAATTTAGGCAATATTTAGCACTAAAAATTTAAATCAAAGTAAAACTAAGTATGAAAAACATAAGAAATTTTAGCATTATCGCTCACATCGATCACGGCAAAAGTACGCTCGCAGATAGGCTTATACAAGAGTGCGGAGCTGTGTCAGACAGAGAGATGAGCTCGCAGATCATGGATACGATGGATATCGAAAAAGAGCGTGGTATCACGATAAAAGCTCAAAGCGTGAGGCTAAACTATACAAATGGTGGCGAGAATTATGTATTAAATTTAATCGACACACCGGGGCATGTGGATTTTAGCTACGAAGTATCTCGCTCGCTTGCAAGTTGCGAGGGGGCTTTGCTAGTCGTGGATGCTAGCCAAGGGGTGGAAGCACAGACCATCGCGAATGTCTATATAGCACTTGAAAACAACCTAGAAATAATCCCCGTCATAAATAAAATCGACCTACCAGCAGCAGACCCGCAGCGTGTAAAAGATGAGATAGAGCATATCATCGGACTTGATTGTGCAAATGCTTTGGAAGTTAGTGCAAAAAGTGGTATCGGCATAAAAGAGCTTTTAGAAGCCATAACACAGCGTATCCCAGCCCCAGTATCGCAAGAAAATGCCCCGACAAAAGCACTCATTTATGATAGCTGGTTTGACAACTATTTAGGTGCTTTGGCTCTTGTGCGCGTCTATGATGGTAAAATTTCAAAAAATGATGAAATTCTGGTCATGGGAACGGGCAAAAAACATACAGTTTTAGACCTTATGTATCCAAACCCGATAGCTCCGATAAAAACACCAGTTATAAATGCTGGGGAGGTTGGCGTAGTCGTGCTTGGACTTAAAAATGTAAGTGATGTTCAAGTGGGCGACACCATAACCCTAGCAAAATCTCCAACAAAAGAGCCAGTGGGTGGCTTTGAGCGGGCAAAGCCGTTTGTTTTTGCGGGACTTTACCCGATAGAAACGGATAAATTTGAAGATTTACGCGACGCACTTGATAAGCTAAAACTAAATGACAGCTCGATAAGCTATGAGCCAGAGACTTCGATCGCACTTGGATTTGGCTTTCGCGTTGGCTTTTTGGGACTACTTCATATGGAGGTTGTAAAGGAGCGTTTGGAGCGTGAGTTTGACCTTGATCTCATCGCCACTGCACCGACCGTAACATATGAAGTAGTGCTAACCGATGGTAAAATTTTACGCATACAAAACCCAAGCGAACTGCCAGCCGTAAATAAAATAGAGCATATCAAAGAGCCTTATGTGAAATCAACAATCATAACTCCAAGTGAGTTTTTAGGTAACATCATAACGCTTTTAAATAATAGACGCGGTGTTCAAACAAAGATGGACTACATCACGCCCGAGCGAGTTTTACTAGAATATGACATACCGATGAATGAGATAGTTATGGACTTTTATGATAAGCTAAAATCAGCCACAAAAGGCTATGCGAGCTTTGACTATGAGCCAAGTGAGTATCGCATAGGAGACCTTGTGAAGCTTGATGTTAGGGTGGCTGGCGAGATAGTCGATGCCCTTTCTATCATAGTGCCAGAGAGCAAAGCCACGACAAAAGGTAGGGATTTTGTCAAGGCGATGAAAGAGATAGTGCCAAGACAGCTTTTTGAAGTGGCGATACAAGCTAGTATAGGAAATAAAGTCATAGCGCGCGAAACGGTTAAATCAATGGGTAAAAATGTAACTGCAAAATGCTATGGTGGCGATATAACAAGAAAGCGAAAACTGCTTGAAAAGCAAAAAGAGGGCAAAAAACGCATGAAGGCCATCGGCAAGGTAAATTTACCGCAAGAGGCGTTTTTGTCGGTGCTTAAGATTGATTAATGGGTCTTAAAGGAAGCTTATGCCTTATATAAATATCAGAGTCACAAAAGAAAACGGCGAGCCAACACAAGAGCAAAAAGAGCAGCTTGCAAGTGGAGTTACCGAGCTTTTTGAACGAGTTTTAGGTCGCAGTGGCAAAAATGCGGTTGTAATTATTGATGAGATAAATCCAGATGATTATGCTATTGGCGGAAAAAGCGTGGCTAAAATCCGTACAAAAACTTTAAAAAAGGACTAAAATTTAGCTTGAAATTTTAAATTTTAGGCTAGAATTTGGTTTTTATAAGCGGTTTTAAAAGGAGATTTATGAAGATTAAAATTTTACTTTTATCTATTGTTATGATGGCATTTGTTGGTTGCTCAAGCATAAAGAGTATGTTTTGTGATGCATGCGGAGATGAAGGTATGCGAGTAGATGCTCATAATAAAATACTTTTTACTCATGTTATTGAGGTAGAAAATGACTGCTCGCTTTGTTCAAAAGATGGTAGTAAAGTCTTTATAAATGGCGCTGGCTACGGTCAAAATGGTGCACTAAAATGCTGTCTTGAAAAAAACATGATAGATACAAATATTGGGCTTAAGAAGGTATATTTTCATCGTTTTACAGATGAGAGAAAGAGCGCTAGAAGTATCGTTTACACACGCAAAAATGGCACACAAACGGTCTTTAACTCAAATCCACGCCTTGAAGTACTTTTTTATATGTTCTTAGAGCATGAGCTAAATAGCCGAGGTATAGTAGTGGTAGATACGCAGACATCGCCATATACATATAGGCTTGATTTTAAATTTTATGGTTTAAAGGGCGATTATGATAGATCGGCTGAGTATCTTTCTGGTAGTATTAACGGTGAGTTTAGCCTTTCAAATATAAATCTTAAACGCCAGAAAAAAATAAATACCCGCCAAGTTGTTGAAAAGCTTAAGGCGAGCGACTCTAATGACTTTGACTTTTTTGTTGCGCTTTTGGTTAAGCAACTTGCCATAAATGTCGCTGATGAAATTTCAAAACTTTAAAGGAAAATGATGAAAAATTTACTACTTATCTTAGCCTTTGTATTTTTTGCAGGATGTTCTACAAAACAGACTTTTATAGCATTAAAAGAGTATGTGCCTTCACAAAGCGCTAAGAGTGCTAAAAAAGCCATTGTAATAGCTAGCGTAAATGATATGCGAACCAATAAAGATGTCATCGCTACGATAACTAGCACAAGTGGAGAGATAAGCGAATATGTCGTTTTAAATACCGATGTTGCGACATATTTTAAAAATGCCCTTTTAAATGAGCTTCATTCTCGTGGCGTAAGTGGTGGCGGTGAAAATACGATAGTTGCGAATATAAATATCACTGAGTTTAAAGCAAATATGAGTGGTTATGCAAGCGATAATACAAAAGCAAGTATCAAAGTAGTACTAAATGCAATTCGTGGCAGTGAGACGATAACTAAAAATTTTGCTGATAATCAGACGAAATTTGAGCTTATACGAACTGGAAGTGCGTTTTCTCCGATATTAAAAACGATGATAGACGATATGGTAAAACGCGTTGCAGACGGACTTATATCGCTTTGAGGTGTTTTGGCTGTGAGTGTTTTAGCCTAAGTTTTATATGCGGTCAATGCGCCAGAAATTTCCAAGACTTTGACCTGAGTTTTAGGCAGATCGCAGATCTTAAAGTCTATACTTTTTATGATTATTCTGATATAAAAAGATTTATCCATGCAAAACACAAAATGCAAGGTGGGTTTGCCTTAAAACACCTTGCCAAACTAAGTTTTGCAAAATTTGCAAGTGAGTTTAATCCAAATTTTACCCTAAATGCCATACCTATTGACGATAAAAATAAAAGCGGATACTCACATACAGCTATCTTAGCTCGTGCTTTGCGTTCTAAATTTATAAAGCCTATTTTTAGTGCCTTGCATGCTACTTCAAGCGTAAGTTACAGCGGACAAGAGCTAAAATTTCGAGAAGCAAATCCTAGAAATTTCAAACTACTAAAGTCACCATCTTATCCTGTTATATTGGTTGATGACATTATAACTACTGGTACGACTTTGCTTGAAGCTAAAAAGACACTTGAGAGCTTTGGTTTTGAAGTTGCTTTTGCGCTTGCTTTGTCTGATGCAAGATATTAAAATTTAAAAAGAAATTTTAGTAAAAATTAAATTAAAAAACTAACTCTTAGCAAGTTTTTATCAAAATTTAGCTAAAATCTATGCAGTTACTTTTAAGGATAAAAATGGAAGATAATTTGTTAAATTTAAACCAAGACATACAAGACATTGATATCGAAGAGTCGATAAAGGCAAGCTATCTTGACTATTCGATGAGTGTTATCATAGGAAGGGCGTTGCCTGATGCAAGAGATGGTTTAAAACCAGTTCATAGGCGTATCCTTTATGCTATGCATAAGCTTGGAGTTAGGGCAAGTGCAAAGTATGTAAAGTCGGCTCGTATTGTCGGTGATGTTATCGGTAAGTACCATCCGCACGGCGATACTGCTGTTTATGACGCACTTGTTCGTATGGCGCAAAGCTTTTCTATGCGTTATCCTAGTGTTGATGGACAGGGTAACTTTGGATCTATTGATGGTGATGGCGCTGCTGCTATGCGTTACACCGAAGCTAAGATGACTAAGCTTAGTGAAGAAATTTTGAGCGATATAGAAAAAGAGACGGTTGATTTTATACCAAACTACGATGGTAGTGAGATGGAGCCAGATGTACTTCCAAGCAGAGTGCCAAATTTACTTTTAAACGGCTCAAGTGGTATTGCTGTTGGTATGGCTACAAATATACCTCCGCACAGTCTAGATGAGCTTATAGATGGACTTTTGCTTGTTCTTGATAATAAAGATGCAACCCTTGAAGAGGTTATGCAGCATATAAAAGGTCCAGACTTTCCAACTGGAGGTATAATCTTTGGCAAAAAGGGTATCATAGAGGCATATCGTACGGGGAGAGGACGCGTAAAGGTGCGTGCAAAAACTCACATCGAGAAAAAGCCAAATAAAGATGTTATCGTTATTGATGAACTGCCATATCAAACAAACAAAGCTCGCCTCATCGAGCAAATCGCCGAGCTTGTAAAAGAGAAGCAGATAGAGGGTATTAGCGAAGTTAGAGATGAGAGCGATAGAGAGGGTATACGCGTTGTTATCGAGCTAAAACGCGACGCGATGAGTGACATCGTGCTTAATAACTTGTTTAAATCAACCACAATGGAAAGCACTTTTGGCGTTATAATGCTAGCCATCGATAACAAAGAGCCAAAAATTTTCAGCCTTCTTGAGCTGTTAAAACTTTTCTTAAAGCATCGTAAGACTATTATTATCCGCAGAACGATTTTTGAACTCGAGAAAGCAAAAGCAAGAGCGCACATCTTAGAAGGTCTAAAAATCGCCCTTGATAATATCGATGCGGTTATAAATTTGATAAGAAATAGCGCCGATACAGCTACTGCAAGAGCTGGACTTATGGAGAATTTTGGACTTAGTGAGCTACAGGCAAATGCCATCCTTGATATGCGCCTTAGCAAGCTTACAAATCTTGGTCGTGACGAGATCGAGAGCGAGCTAAAGGCACTTCTTGAAGAGATAGAGCGACTAAGTAAAATTTTAAAAAGTGAAGACTTATTAGAAAATATCATAAAAGAGGAGCTAACTGAAATTCGCTCAAAATTTAAAGTTCCTCGTATCACTGAGATAGTTGATGACTATGACGATATAGATATTGAAGATCTTATACCAAATGAAAATATGGTCGTCACCATCACTCACCGCGGCTACATCAAGCGCGTGCCAAGCAAACAGTATGAAAAGCAAAAGCGTGGTGGCAAAGGCAAGGTCGCAGTTACTACATACGATGATGACTTTATCGAGAGCTTCTTTACGAGCAACACGCATGATACTCTTATGTTTGTTACAGATCGTGGTCAGCTTTACTGGCTTAAGGTCTATAAAATTCCAGAAGGAAGTAGGACAGCCAAGGGCAAAGCAGTTGTTAATCTCGTACAACTTCAAGCAGATGAAAAGATCATGGCGATCATTCCAACAACTGACTTTAGCGAGAGCAAATCACTCGCATTCTTTACTAAAAATGGTATCGTAAAACGCACAAATTTAAGTGAGTTTAAAAACATCAGAAGCATTGGCGTAAGAGCCATCAGCCTTGATGAAAATGATGAGCTAGTTACAGCTCTCATTGTTGAAAACGATGATGACTTTTTGCCAAATGAGAACGAAAACGATGAATCGCAAAATGTAGAAATTTTGGCAACCGAGGTTGAAGCCGATGAAAATGGCGAGCCGATCAGCCTTGAGGGTGAAGAGAGTGGCGAGAAAATGCTATTTATCGTTACTAAAAAAGGTATGTGCCTTAAATTTAATGTAAGTAAAGTTCGCCAGATGGGTAGAGCTGCACGAGGCGTGACGGGTATTAAATTTAAAGAGCAGGGCGATGAGGTTGTTGGCGCAGCAGTTATAGAAAGTAACTCACAAGAAGTTTTAAGCATATCTCAAAAGGGTATCGGCAAGCGTACGACAGCTGATGAGTATCGCTTGACAAATCGCGGTGGCAAGGGTGTTATATGCATGAAGCTAAACAACCGTACTGGCGATCTTATCGGTGTTGTGATGGTTGATGATGATATGGATCTGATGGCTCTTACAACAAGTGGCAAGATGATACGCGTTGATATGCAAAGTATCCGTAAGGCTGGTCGAAATACAAGTGGTGTTATCGTAGTAAATGTCGATGGGGACGATGTGGCTAGTATTGCAAGATGTCCAAAAGCTGAAGATGACGAAAATGAGCTTGATGAGGGCGAAACAAGCCTCTTGGAAGAGTAAAATTAAGGAGTTGTGATGAGGGCTAAAATTTTAGGTGTGGTATTGCTAGCGGTTATTTTTGGAGGTTGTTCGTTTAATGGATTTTTTGGAGATGATGATGTTGCAAAGCGCAATGTTGTTATACAAAAGATAGACAAAGATGACCTTAGAGAGGTCATGAAAAAAGAGAAGATGATATATGATACAGCGCCAGTTGAAGTAAGTTTTGATGCGATAGGCGAGGGTATAGCCCCTACAAATGCTATCTCATATGCACAGGCTCAAACTCTTGCAAAGCGCGCTGCTGTCGCTGATGCTCAGGCGCAGCTTGCTGGCAAGCTTTACGGCGTGAAAGTAAATGGACAGGACACTGTGCGCGATGCGATGTTAAAAGATAGCTCGATCACTACTAAAGTTCAAGGGCTTGTAAAAAATGCTCGTATCAAAGAAGAAGGCTTTAAAAACGGGCTTTATAGGGTTGAGATGGAGCTTAGGATAGATCAAAATAAGTGGAACGAAGTCTTTGCTTACTGATACTTTTAGTATCTGGGATTTGGGCTGAGCAGCTGATATTTTCAGCCCAAGTCGATGTTACAAATGCCTCTTTATCAAGACAGGCTATAAGTATTACAACATCACACATACAGCTAAAAAATGCAAATTTTAAATATCTTTGTGAGATAAAAAATGAAGATAACAATAGCGATATAGAGATATTTTTAAACACGCACAAAGAAGAATTACTTGATTGTTTTATGTTGTATAAAGCTAGGGTAAAAAGCAAAGTTATAAAAAGCGAAAAAAATGTAAAGAAAACACTAAATTTACGCGTGCTTCCAACAAGGTTTATCATAGATTTTAAGTCAAAACTAGCCATTATTAAGACCATTTCAACAAAGGGGGATAGATGAAAATTCTCATCGTTGAAGACGATATAAATATGCGAAAGTCGCTAGAAATAGCGCTTGGCGACTATGATGAGTTTGAAATTTCTAGTGTTAAGAGTGCGATAGAAGCTCTAAAAAAGCTTGATAGTATTGCTCCAGAACTCATCATAACCGACATAAATATGCCCGGCATGGACGGTATAGAGTTTATAAAAGAGCTTGATGGTAAATTTGATGTCATTATAATGACCGGAAACGCTACCTTAAACAAAGCCATAGAGAGTGTAAGGCTTGGTGTAAAGGACTTTTTAACAAAGCCTTTTGATGTTGAGACGCTTTATCAGGCCATAAAAAGAGTTGAAATTTTAAAAGAGAAAACGCCGCATAAAAAAACTAAAACAGAAGAGATTAATAGCGAGTTTATAGCCTCATCAAAAGCACTTCAAGAAGCACAAAATATCGCACTAAAAGCTGCAAAAACAGACGCTAGCATTATGCTTATGGGTCAAAGTGGTGTTGGAAAGGAAGTTTTTGCAAATTTTATACACAAAAACTCAAAACGAAAAGAAGCACCTTTTATAGCCATAAATATGGCTGCTATACCTGACAATTTGATAGAAAGCGAGCTTTTTGGCTTTGAAAAAGGAGCATTTACGGACGCAAGTGCCAGCAAAAAGGGTCTTTTTGAGCTGGCAAATGGCGGAACTTTGTTTTTAGACGAGATAGGCGAAATGCCAATAAATTTACAACCAAAACTACTTCGAGCACTTCAAGAGCGCGAAATTTCAAGACTTGGTGCAACTAAACCCATCAAGATAGATGTCCGCATAATAAGCGCTACAAATGCTAATTTAGACGAGCTTATAAAAGAGGCAAAATTTAGAGAGGATTTATATTATAGGCTAAATACCATCCCTGTTTTAATACCTCCACTGCGTGAGAGAAAAGAGGAGATAATGCCGCTTGCTAACCATTTTTTAAGCCTAAACTGCAAAGAATTTGGCGTAGGCAAGAAAAGTTTTGCAAAATCAGCCATAAAAGAGCTTGAAAGCTACAACTTCCCGGGCAACATAAGAGAGCTTATCTCTGTCGTGCAAAGGGCTGTGATTTTAAGCGAGGGCGATGAAATTTCAGCACAAGATCTATTTTTGCAAGCTAGAAGCGTGAAAGATTAAATTTGTGTAAAATTTGAGATAAATTTAAAAAATTTTAAATTTGTTTGCAAAATTTTGGTGTAATATTTAAAAAAAGTTGTAAAATAGCCATAAATCAATGAAAAAGGATTAAGATGAGAAAATTTAATATCGCAGTCGTTGGTGCAACTGGTGCCGTTGGGGAGGAAATTTTTAATATTTTAGCTGAGCTTGATTTTCCTGTTGGTGAGATTTTGCCTCTTGCAAGTGCTAAAAGTGCCGGAAGTCAGATAGAGTTTAAAGGTAAAAACTATAAAGTAAAAGAGCTTACAGACGCTGTTTGGCAAGAGCATGATATAGATATAGCATTTTTTAGTGCGGGTGGTTCAGTTTCTGAGCGTTTTGCTCCGGCTGCGGCGGCAAGCGGTGCGGTCGTGATAGACAATACAAGCCATTTTCGTATGCAGCCAAATGTCCCGCTCGTAGTGCCTGAGTGTAACCCATCAGACATAACACTTTACAAGGAAACCGGTATCATAGCAAATCCAAACTGCTCGACTATCCAAATGGTGCAAATTTTAAAGCCACTTGATGATGCTTTTGATATAGAGCGTGTAAATGTGGCGACCTATCAGGCAGCAAGTGGAGCTGGAAAAGAGGGTATGGAGGAACTTGTTTTACAGCTTCAAAAATTCTTTGAGTTTAAACTTGATGAATGCGAGGCAAAGGTGTTCGCACACCAACTAGCGTTTAATGTCATACCTCACATTGATGTATTTTTGGATAATGATTATACAAAAGAAGAGATGAAAATGGTAAATGAAACGCAGAAAATTTTACACAAAAATATCGAAGTTTCAGCAACTTGCGTTCGTGTGCCAGTGCTAAGAAGCCACTCAGAAGCCATAACTATACACTTTAAAAATAGCGTAGATGCAAACAAGGCTCGTGAAATCCTAAGCAAAGCACCAAGTGTGGTTGTGGTAGATGAGCCATCTGAGAAAAAGTATCCGATGCCACTAATTTCAAGCGATACAAACGAAACTTATGTAGGCAGAATTCGCAAAGATAACTACCGAGACAATGTCCTTCATCTATGGTGCTCAGCAGATCAGATCCGCGTAGGTGCAGCAACAAATGCTGTAAGAATTGCACAAAAATGGATAGAGCTGCAAGAATAAGCTAAATTGACCGCTCATTTGGGCGGTCTTTGTAAAATTTAAATTTTCTAACCACCTTACATTTTCTCTTTTTTATTTACCATATCGGCTCTTTTGCTAAAATTTGTCAATAACAAGCTAGTAAAATTTAATAAGTTTATGCTAAAAATAGATTAAAAATCTATCAAATAATATTCTAAACAAAGATTTTTTAATCATTTTGGTTTTATAGTTTGGCTTTATTAAAATTTCTAGCAATAAAAAATGGGCTAAGTATGTTTTGTATTAATTGGTAGAAAAAGCAAAATTTGCCTAAAATTAACTTTGTAAATATATTGGTTTAAACCATTAAACATTTGTGATAGTGCTTAGAAAATTTGGATAGGCTTGCTATAAAATTCTACTAAAAAATGCTATCTTTTTTATTTTTTTAAAATTAGTTAACGCCACAAAGCTTATTTATGCTAAATTTGACATGATCCTAAAGTGTGTAAAATTTTTTCAAACTGTACGCCGTACCAAGTTTTATTTGGATCTTGTAGTGTGACTTTTATGCTCTCTACGACAAAATTTGCAGCTCTTTTTATCGCTTCTTCTTCACTAAAACCAAGCACTAGCGAGCCAAAAAGCACAGAGGCAAATATATCCCCAGTTCCACTTGTTTTTAGCGGAAGTAGTTCGTGAAAGTATTCGCATTGTTTGTTGCTTTTTGTATCAAACGCTATAACACCACAGCTATTTTTAGTGTAGCTTACGCCTTTTAGGACGATTTTTGAGGCGCCTATTTGTGCTAAGCGAGATAAAATTTCATCGATATAGCCCTTATCGTAACCATCATTTTTATATTCCATACCACACATCGCGGTTGCTTCTGTGAGATTTGGCGTTATTACATCAGCTTTTTTGCAAAGCTCGCGCATTGCCATTGCAAAATTTTGATCAAAACCAGGATATAGCTTGCCGTTATCACCCATGCAAGGATCAACAAGTATGATCTGGTTGTCTTGTTTAAACTCATCAAAGAGTTTTGCCATGATCTCAAGCTGCTTAAAGCTTCCCAAAAATCCAGTATAGATACCATCAAAATTTATATTTTCACTTTTCCATGTGTTGCAAATTTTTTCAATCTCATCGGTTAAATCGCAAAAAGTAAAATTCTTAAAACCCGTATGCGTTGAAAGCACTGCCGTTGGTAAGATACAAGTTTCTATCCCAAGTGCGCTAATAACAGGTAGTGCCACCGTAAGTGAGCACTTGCCAACGCACGATATGTCTTGTATGGTTAAAATTCGCTTCATTACTCCTGCCTAATCTTATAAAAATTTACTCCAGCCACACTGACTTTATGGACTTTGCCTTGATCTATAAGTATGCCTAGGTTTTGTTTTGATGATTCGCTAAAATTTTCACTCACATTTGCTTGGCTTTGTGGTCTGCGAGATAAAGTTTGTAAAATTTCATCACAGCTAAAGTTATAAATTTCTGTGCTTTTTTGGGCTTTGGCTATCACAACTGGTACATTTTTTATAAATCCAGCAAGCTCGTTTAATCGCTCATAACTCACGCTTTTTACAGGATATGCTGGAGGCCTGTCTATGCTGCTTATATCAACCCTGTCAGGAGCTATAAAATTTATAGCTTCATTTAACGCTAAAAACTCGCTTTGCTTGTCGTTAAAGCCAGCAACGACTAGTATCTCAAGCACAAGCAAGCCCTGAAAATTTTTACGAAAATCTGCCATTGCTTCGATGATGTTTCTAATATCTAGCGTGCTTTTATCGCGATCTATCTTTTTAAATGTGCTTTGTATCGCACTATCAAGGCTAAATTTTACTATGTCAAGACCTTTTAGTGCGTCCCGTATTTTGGGATTTAGTGCACCAGTGCCATTACTTAGTATGAGTAGTTTTTTGTCTGTTTTTATTAAATTTAGCTCAGTTATTAGCTCTTTTAGGTGCGGATAAAGAGTCGGCTCTCCATTTGCGCTTATGGTTATAACATCGATATTTGGATGAGTTTTTAGGGCGTTTTTGACCTCGGTTATGACATCTGCTACACTTGGAGGGTCTGGTATGAAATTTCTAGGTTTTGCCCCTTTTAGCTCACAATAAATACAGTCAAAGTTGCATGACTTTTCATTTGGACTGAGGTCTATGCCTAGGCTCATACCAAAACGGCGCGAGTTTATCGGACCAAAAACTACATTCAAACTATGCCCTTGCACTTTTTTCTTGAACTTGCTTGATGAAGTATTTAGCATGCTCTACTGGTATATCTGGCAAGATACCATGACCTAGGTTAAATATATGTGGTGTGCCTTTCATTACGCTTAAAATTTCATCTATGCCCTCATCAATAGCCCTTTTACTGTAAAGGCGAGTTGGCTCCATATTTCCTTGTAAAACATAGCGTGGGCTTAGGTCTGACTTTGCAAGGTCGATAGGCGTACTCCAATCCACTCCAAAAACATCAAAATTCCCGCTTATCTTATCTAAATATCCGCTTATGCCTTTTGGAAAGACGATGACTGGAAAGTCTGGAAATTCTGCTTTTATGGCATCTACTATGCGCAAGATGTAGCTCCAGCTAAACTCAAAGAAGGCACTCTCTTCAAGTGCAGCCGCCCAGCTGTCAAAAATTTGTATCGCATTTACGCCAGCTTTTATCTGCGCCTTTGCATAGCCGATACAGACTGTTGTGACCTTGTCTAAAATTCTATGCAGTAGCTCAGGATCGCTGTATAACATCTTTTTGCAGATCGCGTAAGTTTTTGTACCTTGTCCTTCTATCATATATGTAGCTAGCGTCCATGGCGCACCCAAAAAGCCAATGAGTGCCTTGTCGTTAGCCAAATTTTGTCTAGTTAAGCCTATTGTATCATATACATAGCTGAGATTTTTAACCGCAAGTTCGCTGTCTAGCTTATCAAGATCAGACTGCGTTTTTATCGGTGCGTCAAAGACAGGACCTTCGCCTTTTATAAATTTTAGCCCCATGCCCATTTCAAGCGGTACTACAAGGATGTCGCTAAAAAGTATAGCTGCGTCAACGCCTAAAATTTCTACAGGCTGTATAGTAACCTCACTTGCTTTTCTGTAATCTTTGCAAAGACTTAAAAAGTCACCGGCTTGGGCTCTTACTGCCATATATTCAGGTAGATAGCGACCAGCTTGTCGCATCATCCAAACAGGAGTGTATGGGGTTGGTTTTTTTAAACATGCGTCAATAAATATCATAAATTTCCTTTTTTGTAAATTTTAGTGATGACCTTTGTGCAGGAAGTAAAGTCCTATACAAAGTGCTAGGATCGAACCAGCAAGATATAACATCTCAACTGGCGTAGTAAAGTTTGTATGCAAAACTCGCTGGAAAAAATTTACGATTAGCACCATTACGATAACTTTTGCGAGTTTATCTTTTAGCTCATCAAGTGAATGCACCTCTAAGACATTTAAATTTCGGCTGTCTTTTAGCTCTTTTATTGGGCTTATGAAAAGCTCATAAATGCCAAAGCCAAAGATAAAAAGCACAAGTGCCATAAGATAAAGATCTATCGCTCCAACGATTGCTCCAACCACATCTGAGTGGAAATTTTCAGGGTGTATGCCTTTAAAAAAGTAAGCATAAATATCGCCAAAAACGACGATAACATCGTAGCTTGCGATGATAAAGAGCACTATTGCGCCCAATATACAAAAAACTACTGGTAAGACGGTAAACATATTACTCGCCAACATCAATCTCTCAAACAAACTCTTTAACATTTTTTTCCTTAGTAGTTTAAATTTTTCTAAAATTTTTAGATTAGTTGATCAGCTCTCTCTCTCTCTCTCTCTCTCTAAATACTCGCTACTTTCGACATCTCTTTGGAGATTTTTTATGATACTTGAAAGCTTAGTTTTGTTTATTTGCGGTGAAAGTGTTCTAACATAAGATTTTAGTCCGCCTAGCTCTTTGCTTATCTCGCTAAAGATAAACAGCCTGCTATCGACACTATATCTGATCCTAGCCTCATCAACATCAAGTATGACCTTATCCATCTCAAAGCCAGCCGCATTTTCATCGATAAGAACCGCGCCAAATGGCTTTTCTTTAAGCTCTTTCTCAAATTCATCAATGCTATTTGCCACAGTCAGATACTCGCTAAATTCTTTAAGTGCACCAGCGAAAATTTTGTTTTCTAATGGTGTTTTTTTGTAAAGCAGGATATGTTTGTTTGTCTTTTCTAGGTTGCCTTGCTTTTTAAAACTTTGGATATTGTCGATGTATTTGGTTAGAATTTGTTCAAGCTCTTTGCCAGCCATCGGTTTTTTAATGGTGCTATCAAACATCTCAATCGTTTGTTGCGATAAAAATTTGCTCGTATTGGAGATCATTGCTATGATAGGCGTTTTGAAATTTGGGTTTTCATCTTTTATGCGTTTTATCGTCTCAGCAACATTTGTATTGGTTAAATTTATGCTTGTAAATATTATAGTAAATTCATTCTCACTTTGTGTGCTTAAAAGCTCAAAGTTGTGCGCTATGGTTAAGTTAATGTTATAGTTTCTAAATGCAAACTCGGCAAATTTTACACTTATACCATTATCTTCGATAAGTAAAATTTGTGGTTTTGATAGGCTAAATTTAACGCTTTTTAGCTGAGAGCTTGTTTGCATAAAAGATAAAATTCCAAGTGGCGTTAGTGGATCTTTTATTTTTATTAGATTTTTTAAAGCAGAGCTTACCTCATGCTCATTGCGGGTAAAGACTATGTCGTAGTCGTGTCCAGCAAGTAGTTTTGTATCATTTACAAAGCTTTTAAATTTAATGCCAAGACCGTCCATGGTTCGCTTGAAAAAGTCGTTGTATTCTTTGTTGTTATCCTCAATAAAAGCAACATTTTTTGTAAATTTATCATAGAGCGACTCGCGAACATTTTTGATACGAAGCCTAAGTGTAAAGAAAAATTCATTTCCAACATTTGGAATGCTTTTGATATTTAGCTCAAGTCCTATCATTTTTAGGTATAAATTTGCCATCGATAGCCAAAAGTCGCTGTAATTAGCAGTAAGCAAGCGGTTTTTATCCGTGTCTAGGATGGTTGCTATCTTTGCTTCACTCATTGGCTTAGCATCATTTTTAACACTTACTAAAATTTGAGAAACATCACTACTTTTGGTAAAATCAGCTGGTTTTATCTCAACATAGAGCTTTGAGTAGGCGTTACACTGGGCTGTTGCACCAAAGATGAAGCCAGAGATGATGGCTATTATCTTACTTTCATCGCCTTCAACTTCATTTTTAATAGACGGATCGATGTAGGTTGCGTAGTTTATGTGCCTTTTTTCTATCTCGTAGATATTTGCCTCAAGAGCCTTTTTAAAGGTTGATTGCGGGCAAAATGTACTTGTTTCGCAAACAAGGTTTTCTTGCTTGAAATTTGCTATCTTGCTTAAGTTTTCTATTATGAGATGTGTGGCTGAGAAATTTTCTTCGATAAGATTTATCGCCTTAATGCACTCAACATCTTTTAGCTCTTTTTTAAGAAAGGCTAGGGCTTGAGAATTTTCTTTTAAAAGCAGTTTGTTCTTCTTTGCTATGTGTGTCATATAGTTATTTTTTAACCTATTTAGACCTTCTACATAGCTCTTTTCATCTTGTAGCTCTTGAGTGATGTCGCTTAGTATATTTATGATATCTGCATGCGAGTCATCGTCTGATTTTATATTAAATCTATGTTTTGCTTCATTTGTAGCCTCTTTGATTTTTTGGTATCTTAACATGTCCTTGTAGACGATGGAAAATTTATACATAAAGAGTAGCGAAAGCACCGTAAAAAGAAATAGCAAGAGCTTGGTGTTGTTTATGTTTTCTTCATTTGAGCTTAAGAGATTTTCATCTATGACATCAGAGATTTTGGTTAAGAGTGAAGTCAGGTAAATTTTTAACCTGTATAACATTATGATATCTTTTTCTATTATGACTTGCTCTTTGGCAACAAAATTTTGTCTAGCACTCTCAAATTCTTCAAATAAATCTTTGGCGTAGTTTTTTTCCGTTATAACTAAAATTTTTGCATTTATCTCATCATTTAGTAAAGCTTGTCTTGAAATTTCAGCCAAATTTTCCATATCAAGCCAGTCAGAGATAATTCTTTTATTTGGCGCAGTCTTGTTTTGCAATGCATCCAGTATAAAATTTCTATTATCAATCATTTTGGCAATATGGTTATGTATGGATGTGGTTGATAAAATGTAAGTTTTATCTTGGATCGATATAGAGTCTGATTTTGCAAAGGTTGAGTAGTTTTGCAGTATTTTGTTGTTTAATGTCTTATCAAAATTTATAAAAACTGCACTGTATTTTATATTTCCCTGTTTGATAAATTCTCTAGCATTTGCTAGCTGCTCTACCATCGATGTAGCAAGCTCTTTGTTTGTTAGATGCTCTATCTTTTCATTGACCTTATCTCTTATTTTTTTAACGATATCATTTTGTAAAACTATATTTTTATCTCTTGCATCTATGATGGCTCGTCGCTCAATAAAAAGTTCTCGCATTATATCTTTGAGTACGATTTGCTCTTTTAAATTTGTGCTTATTTCTTTTAAGTCTATTAGTTTTATAGCCTGATGATATGTCCCATAGCTAAATGTAAGGATAGCTAGGGCTATTGGCAGGAGCAGGAGATATTTTTTCATTTTCTGTCCATTTGTTGTTGTAATAAATCAGCCAGTGAGTTTATACACTCTCTGGCGCTTATAAGTAGGTCGTTGTAGCTTGTTGTATTTGCATTTAAAAGCATGTTGTAAATTTCTATCAATGGCGTTATATGAAGGTTTTGCGCTAGCTCTTTTAACTTTGCAACAACTTTTCTTACCATAGTATAGTCGCGTACGGTCATCAAATTTTGTAACGTGATGTCGATTTTATTTGCGCTTTGGACGAAAATTTTAAGATATTGCAAAAATTCATCTCTTGTAAGGGTGAGCTTTAAATTTGCTTGCTCTAGCCACTCTAGGTTTATGGTTATGTTTTGTTGTTTTAGGCTTTGTTTGTTTTTAAATTCACCAAATATCATTGGCAGTCGCAACATACTAAGAGTTGCGCCATCTTTTGTGTTTATCTCATCGTCAAACATCCTATCTTCAAGCCGTAAGTCAAGCTCGTAAAGCTTGTTTGATTGCTTGTGAGAAATTTCATTGACGCTTAAAATAACAACTAAAAGCTTGCCACTGCGTGAGCGTATATGTACTTTTTTGCTGTGAGATGATAGTGTGAGTATATGCTCGATAATGCTTTGTTTATTATCATATCCTACCACAAGCTCGCCTATGTCTTTGTGGTGTTGCAAAAATTCAGCAAGGCTTGAAAATTCTAAAAAGTCAAGAGCCTTTTCGCCCATTCCTAGGATGTTAAAATTTTCATCATATATTATCAACTCTTGTTCCTTTTAGCGCTTGAATCTTTTGCGCAACGCTTTTGTTTGTAAGCTTTGCTATCTCGTCAAAATTTGCGCTATAAATTGTATCAAAACTTCCATAAAATTTTACTAATTTTTCTATGCTACCAGCCGAAACTCCAGCCTGAGCGAGCTTTGAGCTTGCAAGATCTTTTTTTTGTCTTGTTTTTCGGTGAAAACTTATAGCAAAACGATGACTTTCGTCACGAAGTTTTTGAAAAAATTGTAGCTTTTTATCATCAGTGCTAAGGCTAAATTTGCCTTTTATGGTGTAAATTTTATCTTTTGCAAAACCTTTTGCACGATGTGCTTTGCTGTCTATTTTTTCCTTTGAGATGGCTATGATGTCAACATTTGCCCCGATGCTTGCTAAAATTTCATGTGCTAACCTTAGTATCGCCTCTCCGCCATCAAGCAGCCAAAGATCAGGTGCGGATAGTTTGTCAAAACGCAAAGCTCTTGCCGTAAGACTTTCGCGCATTTGATCATAATCATTCTTGCTTTGCAGGTGCATGTGTCGGTAGTTTTGCTTTGCCCATTCTCCGTTTTCGTATCGTATCATGGCACCAACATTTGCCTCACCAAAAAGGTGTGAGTTGTCAAAAGCTTCGATAACATAGGGCATGTGTTCAAGCTCAAAGTAGCTTTGTATCTCAGATAAAAGCTCGTTTTGGCTTGTCTTGCGGTGTTTTTGGATGTTTATTTGCGCATTTTTGGCAGCTACTTCGCAAATTTTACGCTTTTCGCCTATTTTTGGTGTTTGGATATTAAATTTTCTAGTGTTGTGTCTTGTATTTAGGATATTTTCTATTATGCAACTATCTTCAAACTCATCAAGAGTGTAAATTTTTGTGCTTACAAATGGTTGCTCTGGTGTAAAGCTTTCTAAGATTATTTGCTTATATGCCTCATTTATAGCGTTTTCATCAAGCTCTTTTGCCGCTGTGATAACGCTTTTTACTCCATTTACTCTTCCGCTTTGCACGCTAAAACGCACAGCGCAAAGCAAGTCATTTTCGCCCACAACAGCGTATGCTTCAAAATCCTCAAGCTTTGCAAGATCGACCTCGACTTTGGTATTTAAACTCTTAATAGTCTCTATTTGATCGCGAACCACAGCAGCTTGCTCGTAGTTTTGCATCATAGCAAAGCTACTCATCATCTCTTTAAGTCGCTTTATTAATAAATTTGGATTTTGCAATGCTAAAATAGCTTCTTTTACTATATTAGCGTATTCATCAGTAGAGATTTTGCCTTCGCAAGGGGCTTTGCAGCGACCTATTTGATGAAATAAACAAGCTTTTTTGCCTTTTAGGCACGAGCTTTTTTGCACTAAAGCAAAGTTTAGATATAACCCATCAAGTAGCTCTCTTGCGCCGCTAAAATATGGTCCAAAGTAGCGTATATTTGTCCCTTTTATGATCTTTCTTGTTATCTCAAAACGAGGGTAATCATTGGCTAAATTTATATAAATGTATGGGTATGTTTTATCATCACGAAGCAAGATGTTGTACTTTGGTTTTAGCTGCTTGATAAAGGAATTTTCAAGGATAAGTGCGTCTGCTTCTGAGTTTGTGACGATGTATTCAAGTCTGGCAGTTTGGCTTATCATTTTAGAAATTCTCATGCTAACTTTTGGGTTTGGAGCAAGTTTTGGCGTAAAACAAAAGTAGCTTTTTACTCGTTTTTTTAAATTTTTTGCTTTGCCTACATAAAGTAGGCGATTTTGCTCATCAAAATACTCATAAACGCCAGGCTCGTTTGGTAGAGTTTTTATCTGGTCAATTAATGCCATTTTTTGCCTTTATAATGGCTCTTAATGCTTCAAATTTCTCATATAATTTTTCATCTTTGCAAGAATTTTCAAACTCACCTTTTGCTCTGAGAGATCTAAAAATTTGTGTATTTTGTTGTGTTTGTTGAGGTTTTTTTACTCCATGTAAAACAAAAAATTTTATGTGATTTATGTCCTCAAAAACAGATATTTTTCCATCATTTTTTGCTTTTGTGGCTATAATCTTTAATAAGCTTTTTATGCTAATTATATTACTATTATGCCTTAGTTCTTGTAGTGCAAGAGGGTGCTTTAGAGCACAATGTAGTGTATCGCCGCTAACATAGCAAAATGCTATTAAATTTCTATGATGTGGTTGCATTACTTTTAACAAACATGCGTATTCGCGGGCTTTGCTTAAGTTTTTATACAAAGGATTTTTATAAATATGTTCAATCAAAATTTTAGCTTGTTTCATAAGCTCATTTTATCATTTTTTGTCTTAATTTTTCTCGCTGGTTGTGGATATAAGGCTCGACCTTTTTATGATGAGGCGCCTGAAAAAAAGAGTAAAACCGAGACGATAAATAAAATTTAAATAAAATTTAGCTCTTTTTAAGTAAAATATCACAAATTTTAAAAATTCCAAGGAGAAAAGATGAAAATTCTTTCACTTATGTTGCTGATGTTCTCAGCTCTTTTTGGCTCTGGCGGCGAGGTTGGTGCGATGCCCGATCTTACAACTACATGGGTAGGTATACTATGTTTTATCGTGTTTTTGATCGGATATTATTTTATCGCTGCGGAAGAGGTTTATCATATAAATAAAGCCAAACCAGCGCTATTTATAGGCACTTTTATGTTTGTGCTTATAGGAATTTATATGGTTGTAAATGGCATGGATGTTCATCCGCTAAATCATGAAGTAAATCATCTAATCCTTGAAATAGCTCAGATAGTATTTTTCCTAACGGTCGCGATGACATTTATCGAAGCTCTAATTGACAGAGATGTCTTTAACGCCTTAAAATACAACCTTGTATCAAAAGGATATAGCTACAAAAAACTATTTTGGCTAACTGGTGTTATCGCGTTTTTCTTAAGTCCAGTGGCAGATAACCTTACTACTGCACTCATTCTTTCGACCGTTCTTTTAACTATCGACCGAGAAAATAAACCATTTTTGGTCTCTGGCGCTATAAATATCGTGGTTGCAGCAAATGCTGGTGGCGCGTGGAGCCCTTTTGGTGATATAACTACACTTATGGTTTGGGCTGCTGGCAAGGCTCCATTTGTTGACTTCTTGGCGCTTTTTCCTGCTTCTATCATAGGCTGGGTGCTTACAGCGTGGCTACTTTCGCTTAGTGTTCCAGAGGGAAGCCCACACTTTGACCCTACCACAGAGCCAAAGGTCGCTATCAAAAGAGGTGGCAAAGTGATAATATATCTTGGTATTTTTACTATCATTTGTGCAGTCTTAGGACATCAGCTTTTCCATCTTCCAGCGATGTTTGGCATGCTTTTTGGTATGTCTTTACTTGGAATTTATACATATATCTTCAAGAAAATTTACAAAGAAGAAAAACCAATCAATTTGTTTCACTTTATGTCAAAGATAGAAAATGATACGCTGATGTTCTTCTTTGGTATCCTTTCTGCTGTTGGTGCACTACATTTTCTTGGGTTTTTGGACTATCTTATCAAGCTTTATGATGTGTTTGGACTTTCGGCGGTTAATATCGCAGTTGGCTTTGTTTCAGCTATCGTGGATAATGTTCCTGTTATGTCGGCAGTTCTTAAGTCAAACCCACAAATGAATTTAGATCAGTGGCTACTTGTTACTCTAACGGCAGGTATAGGTGGTTCGATGATAAGCTTTGGTTCAGCTGCTGGTGTTGGTGTTATGGGTAAGCTAAAGGGAATTTATACATTTGGTGCCCATATGTCACAAGCTTGGAAGGTCGTCGCTGGATATATACTTTCTATCGTGGTTTGGTATATTCAATTTGAAATTTTAGGATTGTATTAATGAAAAATGCAGATATTGTTGTTTTAGATTTTGGTTCACAATACACCCAGCTAATAGCTCGTCGACTTAGAGAGCAGGGCGTTTATGCAGAAATTTTGCCTTTTAACGCAAAGCTTGAAGAGATAAAAGCAAAAGCACCAAAAGGTGTTGTACTTAGCGGCGGACCTGCTAGTGTTTATGCTCAAGATGCTTACTTTTGCGATAAGGGTGTTTTTGAGCTGGGCGTTCCTTTGCTTGGAATTTGTTATGGTATGCAGCTTTTAGCACACACAAACGGTGCAAAAGTTGAGGCTGCAAACAAAAAAGAGTATGGCAAGGCAGAGCTTAGCGTTTCTGGCACACATCCGCTTTTTGATGGCACACCAGCTAAGCAAATCGTTTGGATGAGCCACGGAGATGTTGTCCTTGAGTTACCAAAAGGTTTTAACTCCCTTGCGACAAGCGAACACTCGCCGTTTTGTGCCTTTGGAGATGAGACACGCAAATTTTATGCACTTCAGTTTCATCCAGAGGTTCAGCATAGCGAGTTTGGAACACAAATTTTAAGAAATTTTGCAAAGCATATTTGTGGCTGCGAAACAACTTGGAACATGGGAAGCTTTGCTAAAGATCAAATGGCAAAGATCAAAGAAAAAGTAGGCTCTGATAAAGTGCTTTGTGCGGTTAGCGGAGGTGTTGATAGCTCTGTTGTGGCAGCGCTTTTAGCACATTGTATAAAAGAGAATTTAATCGTCGTTTTTGTTGATAATGGACTTCTTCGTACAAACGAAAGAGCGCAGGTTGAAAATACATTTAAAACTCGCCTTGGCGTAGATCTTATAACTATTGATGCGAGTGAGCTATTTTTAGGACGCTTGGCTGGCGTAACTGATCCTGAGAGAAAGCGAAAGATCATAGGCGAGACATTTATCGAAGTTTTTGACGCAGAGGCTAAAAAGCATACAAATGTCAAATATCTAGCGCAAGGTACGCTTTATACTGACATCATAGAAAGCTCTGTTGTTGGTGCTGGCAAAACGATAAAAAGTCACCACAATGTAGGTGGCTTGCCTGAGTGGATGAAATTTGAACTCATTGAGCCGTTAAGAGAAATTTTTAAAGATGAGGTGCGTGCACTTGGGCTTGAGCTAGGGCTTAGTCGTGACTTGGTTTTTCGCCATCCATTTCCTGGACCAGGGCTTGCTATACGCATAATGGGCGAGGTAAATAAGCCAAGCCTAGAGCTACTACGCAAAGCTGATGTTATACTTCGTGACGAGCTAAAGAGCACTGGTTGGTACGAAAAGACTTGGCAGGCATTTTGTGTGTTGCTGAATGTAAATTCTGTTGGTGTGATGGGAGATAACCGTACTTATGAAAATGCTGTTTGTATCCGCGTGGTTGATGCTAGTGATGGTATGACAGCGAGCTTTTCACGACTTCCGCATGATTTGCTAGAAAATGTAAGCCGTAGAATAATAAACGAGGTTGATGGCATAAACCGCGTTGTTTACGACATTTCAAGCAAGCCACCTGCAACTATAGAGTGGGAATAGGCTTATCTTTTAGGGTGACTACTTGTCATCCTAAAATTTTATAATGATAGTTTTATATAATGACAGAAAATTTAACACATCCTTTTGAGCCTATTTTTAATGAAAATTCTCAAATTTTAATACTTGGCTCATTTCCTTCCGAAATTTCTCGTAAATATGGTTTTTACTATGCAAATAAAAGAAATAGATTTTGGAAAATTTTAGCTGAGATTTTTAGCGAGCCGGTACCACAAAGCGATAGTCAAAAGTGTGACTTGTTATTAAGAAATAGCATCGCTATATATGATGCGGCGCTTAGTTGCACCATAAAAGGCTCACTGGATGCTAATATGAAAAATGTAGTTCCAGCTAATTTAAGTGAAATTTTTGCAAAGTCAAATATAAAAGCAGTCTTTGCAAATGGCACAAAAGCTTATAAGATTTGCCAAAGTTTTCATAATCAAGCCATCATAAAAGCTACTGGCAAGAGTGCTATAAAGCTACCATCAACAAGCCCTGCAAATACTAGATTTAATTTTGAAAAATTACTAAAAGAGTGGGAGCAAATTGTAGGTTAAAAGTAATAAAAATGGAGGGCAAGAAATATCAAAGAAAATGCAAATCTAGTACAAGCTTGCCCATAAAATAGGGCAAAAGAGCGATCACTCGCCCTTAAACCAGCCTGCTATCTTCTCAAAAACACTTTTATTAGCGGCCGTGCTTTCGCCACTTTTTACGCCAAAGCTCTCTTGAAGTTTTTTTAGAAGCTCTGCTTGTTCATCACTGATATTTTTTGGATATTGTATAGAAATTTGCACAACAAATCTACCAAGACGCTTTGAATTTACATCCTTTACGCCTTCATTTTCAAAGACAAACTGTTGCTTATCCTTTGCGCCAACTGGAAGCTCAAGCTCTTTTGAGCCACGAAGAGTCGGGATAATTAACTTTTCGCCAAGTGCTGCTTGTGTAAAAAATACAGGAACATCAACATAAATATCATTATTATGCCTTACAAAATGCTCATCTTCTCGCACCCTAATAAGCACATATAAATCCCCTTTTCCCCCACTTGGCATTATATTTCCAGCATCTGCTACACGCATACGCATGCTGTTATCTATGCCTTCTGGGATAGTGATTTTGAGACTTTGTTTATGTTCTTCAAAGCCACCACCTTTACATTTAGGGCACTTTTCTATTGCCATTTCACCACTACCATGACAGTATGGGCACTCTTGTACAAAGCTCATAAAGCCTTGTCTTTGGCTTATCCTACCGCTTCCACCACAATGCTTACAGGTTGAAATTTTCCCATCTTTTGCACCTGTTCCATGGCAAGCACTACACGCAGTTTTATTTTTATACTCAACCTCTTTTTCGCAACCAAAAACTGCTTCATGAAAGTCAATAGTAAGCGAAATTTCGATATCAGCTGGGTATTTTTCATTGCGTCTAGTTCGCCTTTTGCTAGAGCCACCAGCTCCACCAAAACCTCCAAAAAACGATTCAAATATATCGTTTATGTCAAAATCCGCGCTAAATCCACCAAATCCACCAGCTCCATTTAAACCATCTTTTCCATATCTGTCGTATGTTTCACGCTTTTGTGGATCGCTTAGTACTTGATAGGCTTCATTGACCGCTTTAAATTTTTCTTCGGCATCTTTATCGCCTTGATTGCGATCTGGATGATATTTTAATGCAAGTTTGCGATATGCTTTTTTCAGATTCTCGGCACTTGCATTTTTGCTAACTTCTAAAATTTCGTAGTAACTTTGTTCCACATTTCCCCTTTAACTTTTTTGTAACTCTTGTTTTATCTCATTTAGTACCGCTATGCGATCTCTTGTAAGCGGGTGTGTTCTAAATAGCGTACTGAAGGTGCTTGCAAGCTGTCCAAAAGGGTTTATGATAAACATATGTGCTGATTGAGGGCTTGCATTTTGCATTGCATAGTTTTTGGAGTAGTTTTCTAGTTTTTGTAGTGCACTGGCTAAATTTTCAGGCTTTTTAGTCATCATCGCTGCACCCTTATCTGCCTTATACTCTCGCTCTCTTGAGATTGCCATTTGTATGACTGTTGCTGCTAGCGGTAAAATAACAGCCATAACTATCGTAGCCATACCGCCGCCTTGTCTGTTGTCATCGCGATTTAGCATGCCAAACTGAGCCATATTTGCAAGCATGGCTATTGCCCCTGCTATTACAGCGGCTATGGAGCCAGTAAGGATGTCATAGTGTTTTACATGGCTTAGTTCGTGAGCTATAACCCCTTCTATCTCATCTTTATCAAGTAAATTTAAAAGTCCTTCAGTCACTGCTACTGCGGCGTTTGAGTGGTTACGACCTGTTGCAAATGCATTTGGGGCTTGCTCTGGTATGATATATACTTTTGGCATTGGCAAATTTGCTTTTTTGCACAACTCACGAACTATCTCAAACAATCCACTCGCATTATTTTCATCAACTTGTACGGCTTTGTAGCGCTTTAAAACTAGCTTGTCACTGAAAAAATAGCTAAAAAAGTTCATTCCAAGAGCCATCAAAAAAGCTATCATCATGCCTTGCTGACCAGCTATCTGACCACCTGCAAAGACAAACAAAAATGTAAGTCCGCCCATTAATATCGCAGTTTTAAAAATTTCCATTTGTCACCTCCATAAATTTTAGCCTGATATTATATCAAAATTTTAAATTTTATCTCACTTTTATAAAAACGAGTGTTTAAATTTGCGTAGATCGTAAATTTTATTTAAGTTAGTGCTTGCTTGTAAATCGCTGTATCAACCTCAAGCTCGGCTAAATTTTCAAGCTCACTATCAGTTTTTATAAAACAGGCGATTTTGCTATCAAAGAGATAAAACTGTGCTAGTTTGGCGATATTTTTAGCTATATTTTTTTCGCAAATAATAATTTTTGCCCCAACTGCATTTGCTATAATAGCCTCGCTTATACTCGTACAAATCAAGCCAAACTCAACCTTTTTTTTCTGGGCTACCCCTATCAAATTTTCGTCAAAATTTATAACACAGTTTTTGCAAATATCTTTTTCATATTTTACAAATTTTAGTGGCTCATAAGGCACGAGTGGATGTCCTATTAGCTGCATTTTAACCCTTTATGCATTCACGGCAGATAAATTTGCCATTACTTAATACTGCTTCTTTGCTTGCAACAAAGGTACCACACTTTTCGCACTCAACGAAATTTTCAATCTCTTTGTTTGTCCCATCTTTTTTTCGTAAAATTTTAAAAAACACAACATAAATAACGACGCCAACGATGATTAGCGTTAAAAATTTTCCTAACATATCCCATCCATTACTACATAATTTCTATTTTTTTCATTGTAAATTTCTGCTTTTAGCCCTGTCAGCTCATCGCTTACGCTTGAGCCTTTATAAAGCAAAAATTTTGTTTTTTCATCATAAAATCCATTGCATAGATTTATAAGATCTTTTGTTTTCATCAACGCCCTTGAAGTGATAAGTTCAGCATGAAATTTCTCTGCAAGTTCGATTTTTTGGCTGTGAATGACTAAATTTTCTAAGCTCAAACTAGCCTTTACAAAGCTTAAAAAAGATGACTTTTTTATATTTGGCTCAAACAAATGCCATTTACAATCTTTTAAAATCATAGCTAAAAAAATCGCTGGAAATCCAGCCCCAGAGCCAACATCTATGGCGATTTTTATATCTCTTAGATCTAGAAAATCAAGTGGTTTTATACTATCTTGGACTTGTTCGTTTAAATTTTTGTAATTTGTCAAGCTATGGACTTTGTTAAACTTAACTAAAATCTCACTAAATTTAGCCACATTTTGACTAAAATCACTTGGAATTTTCATCAAGCATGTGTCCCATTTGTTCTTTTTTTATACGCAAATAATCCTCATTATATTTGTTTGGCTCGATGATAATCGGCACTCTTGATACTACCTCTACGCAACTTAGGCTCATTAGTTTAAGTGGGTTGTTTGTGAGTAAATTTATCTTTTTTATACCAAAATCTTTGAGTATAAAATCAACAATCTCATAAGTCCTCTCATCGGCTTTAAAGCCAAGCTGATGGTTGGCTTCTATGGTGTCAAAGCCCTTATCTTGCAGGGCGTAAGCATTTACTTTGTTTAAAAGCCCGATATTTCGCCCTTCTTGACGCAGATATATGACCATGCCACCGTGTTCTTGGATATATTTTAGGCTTGCTTCAAGTTGATCTCGGCAGTCGCATTTTAGGCTTCCCATCGCATCGCCGGTCAAGCACTCTGAGTGAATTCGCACATTTACCACTTCGCCAAAAGGCTCTTTATATATCGCCATATGCTCTTTTGCACCTTCTTTAAAGGCTTTTATCTTAAACTGCCCAAATCTTGATGGCAGGTTTGCTATATTTGAAAATTCAATATTCATAAAAATTTAACTCCTGTTATGTTAAACTTGGTAAAATTGTATCAAAAATAAGGAAAAAATATGTTTAAACGATTTAGAAGGCTAAGAATCAACCAAAATTTAAGACAGATGATAAAAGAGACCACGCTAAATACTTCCGATCTTATCTATCCGCTTTTTGTTGTGCCTGGAAATGGGGTAAAAAAAGAAATTTCATCAATGCCGGGCGTTTTTCAAATGAGCCTTGATGAAATTTTAAAAGAGTGTGAAGATGTTGTAAGGCTTGGTATTAAGTCTATTATACTGTTTGGAATCCCAGCCACAAAGGATAGTATCGGCTCGGACGCACTTAGCGATGATGGTATCATAGCGACTTCTTTAAGGGCGATAAAGGCGAAATTTCCAGAGCTTCTTGTCATTACAGATCTTTGCTTTTGTGAATACACAGACCACGGGCATTGTGGGATTTTAGACCATGCGCATGAGACTGTTGATAACGACGCCACACTTGAAATTTCAGCAAAACAGGCTTTGATACATGCCAAAAATGGTGCTGATATGATAGCTCCAAGCGGAATGATGGATGGTATCATAGAGACACTTAGAGCGACCCTTGATGAAAATGGATATGAAAATTTGCCTATCATGAGCTATTCGACTAAATTTGCTTCTGCATACTACGGACCTTTCCGTGATGTGGCTGAGAGTGCACCTAGCTTTGGCGACAGAAGAAGTTATCAGATGGATAGTGCAAATAGGCTAGAAGCGATAAATGAGAGTTTGCAAGATGAGGCACAAGGGGCGGATATATTGATGGTAAAGCCAGCTTTGGCGTATTTAGACATCATCAGAGATATTAAAGAAAGGACTTTGCTACCGCTTTGCGTGTATAATGTGAGCGGGGAGTATGCCATGCTAAAAGCTGCTGCAAAGGCTGGCGTGATTGATTATGAGCGAGTTATGATGGAGACTTTGATAGGATTTAAGAGGGCTGGAGCAAGCCTTATCATAACCTATCACGCCAAGGAAGCGGCTGAAATTTTAAAAAGATAGGGGTTTGTTTGACTGGTAAATTTTGTTTTTATAAAATTTAGTTTTTACAAGCTATTTGTGCTAAATTTATTTAAAAACAACGAAATTTGCTTTGTGATACTTTGCCTTACTTTTTTAAGAAATTTGAAAATTTGGGAGTAAAAATGCGGCATTTTTTAACACTTGATGATTTTACTAGGGACGAAATAAATGAGATTATTAGCCTTGCATTTAAGATAAAAAAAGAGGCAAAAGAAAGAAATTTTAAACCATATCTAAAAGATCAAAAACTAGCGATGATATTTGAAAAAAGCTCGACTAGAACGCGTGTGAGCTTTGAAGTTGGAATGTATGAGCTTGGCGGAATGGCTATGTTTTTATCAAAAAATGATATACAAATCGGTCGCGGAGAGCCGATAAAAGACACGGCAAGGGTGATTAGCAGGATGTGTGATATGGTGATGGCTCGCGTAAATAGCCACGATACATTAAGCGAATTTGCTAAATTTTCATCTGTGCCAGTTATAAACGGACTAAGTGATAAATTTCATCCAGTTCAGCTTATGGCGGACCTTATGACGGTGTTAGAGCATGGATTGGAGGTAGCAAATATGAGTGTGGCTTATGTGGGCGATGGCAACAATATAACTCACTCATGGCTCATGCTTGCATCTAAGCTTGGTTTTGAGCTAAAAATCGCCACGCCAAAGGGCTATGAGGTGGATGGCAAAATTTTGGCTCGTGCAATGAAAAACACTGAGAGCTCAGGGGCTAAAATCATCATCACAAATGATCCAAAAGAGGCGGTTAAAGAGGCAATAGTGGTAACGACTGATACTTGGATTTCTATGGGGCAAGAAAGCCAAAAAGAGCAACGCATAAAAGACTTTGCTGGTTTTTGTGTGGATGAAAATTTGATGAGTCTAGCAAAAAAGGATGCGATATTTTTGCATTGCTTGCCTGCTTATCGTGGATATGAGGTTAGTGAAGATGTGTTTGAGGCTCATGCTGATGAAATTTTTGATGAGGCAGAAAATCGCTTACACGCTCAAAAGGCGATAATGGTCTGGCTTGATACGAAGAGAAAGTGAACATATGAGTAAGAAAAAAAGCACATACGAGCAGATCGATGAGATAAGCGCATCGCTTGGATTTGGAGATGATGAGAGAACGATATTTGAGATAGTTCCAGCAAATAGCCCAAATGAGCGCTGTTTAAGCCTAAAAAGCGGCTCTTGGGATGGGGCTGAGCCTTGGTTTGGTATAGATGAGAAACAAAATTTACACACTATGGTGTCGGTCAAATCGCTAATGACATTACTTGAAGCCCTGAAACACACACAAAAAGAGAATTTTGACTTACGACTTGAAAAGACAATATGGCAAAATGTTCCGATTGATTTTGCTGATGTTTGGGCTGTGGCGATGGATGAGGTCAAAAAGATTTCAAGGCAAAATAATGAGCATGAATTTGGCGTTGATCTTGAAAAACTTTTAAAGGGTATCAAAAAAGAGCACCCAAATTTGTTTGTGGATATGAAAGAGATAATGAAATTAAGGAGAGCAAGAAATGATTGACTTTGACGCCTATGTGAAATACTCACGCCCCGGACCAAGATACACAAGCTATCCAACCGCCTTAGAGTTTAGCCAAAATTTTAGCTATGAAAGCTATGTTAATGAGTTAAAAAATAGAGATAAATCTCGCCCACTTTCACTTTATTTGCACCTGCCTTTTTGTCGCTCTGCCTGTTATTTTTGCGGTTGCAATGTTATTTATACAAGCAAAGAGGATAAAAAGGAGAGATATATCGATTATATCGCAAAAGAGCTTGAAATTTTATCTACCCATCTTGATTGTAGTGCTCCTGTTTTACAGCTTCATTTTGGTGGCGGGACACCGACATTTTACAACGCTTCTCAGCTTGATCAGATTATAAAGCTCATAAAAGCGAAGTTTAAAAATTTTAGTCCTGAGGCTGAAATTTCGTGCGAGATTGACCCTAGGTTTTTAAACGAGGATCAGATAAAAGTCCTAACTTCACATGGCTTTAATAGGGTTAGTTTTGGTGTGCAGGACTTTAACGAAAAAGTACAAAAAGAGATACATAGAATCCAACCCTATGAAATAACTCAAAATGCAGTAAATTTAGCCCTGAAATACGGCATAAACTCAATCAATATGGATCTTATCTATGGACTTCCTTATCAAACACTTCAAAGCTTTCAAACTACGCTAGATAAGGCTCTTACGCTAAATCCAGATCGTTTGGCTGTGTTTAACTACGCTCATGTGCCTTGGATAAAAAAATCAATGCGAAAATTTGATGAAACTACGCTACCAACTCCGCGCACTAAGCTTGAAATTTTAAAATACACGATAGAGTTTTTTACTCAAAATGGCTATAAAATGATCGGTATGGATCACTTTGCAAAGCCAGATGATGAACTTTTTGCAGCCCTTGCAAATGGGACTTTGCATAGGAATTTTCAAGGATACACGACAAAGGGCGGGGCTGATTTAATAGGTATAGGAGTAACGAGTATCGGCGAGTGTGTTAGACATTATGCACAAAATCACAAGGATATGGACGAGTATGAAAAGGCTATTGATAGTGGGTTGTTGCCTTACTCTCGCGGAGTGCTTTTAAATGATGAAGATTTATTGCGAAAAGAAGTTATAATGAATTTGATGAGCAATTTTGCTCTTGATATATCAGATATAGAAGCAAAATTTGCTATCAATTTCAAACAACATTTTAAAAATGAGCTAGAAGAAGCTAAAGTTTTTAGCGAATTTGTCGATATAAACGATACTAAAATACAGGTAAATCAAACGGGTGCTATGCTTATACGCAATATAGCTATGTGTTTTGATGAGTATATGGTAAAATTTAAAGATAGTAAAAATAGCTTTTCTAAGACAATATAAGTCGTTTTTTTTTTAAAAACATTTACTTTTTTTAAAAAATATTATATAATCGCATAAAAGTTAAATAAAACTAATCTAAAAGGAAAAGGATTTTGTTATGAAAAAAGTAGTATCAGCGAGTCTGTTTGCAGCGATAGGTATAGCAACTATGGCTAACGCTGAAGATAGCATATATAGGATATATGTTGGCATGTTTGGTGGAAACAGGGATGAGGCCGTTATAGAAAGACTAGCAAGCACCATTAAGGCAAAGGTTGGCGATAGTGCAAAATTTGATGTTGTCGACAGCTACATAACAGACGCTCAACAAAAGGTACTTTATGTTGATACTAAACCAGCTTCAAGAGCTCAAGCTGATGCTTTGGCTGCAGAAGTTAAACAGGCTACGGGGTATAATGATATTTTTGTAAAACCAAAAGTCGGCACAAATCCAGTCACACAAACTACTAAAGTTGATACTCCAGTAGTAGCACAAGAAAGTATGCAGACCCCAACAATGGAACCAGTTGCACAAACTGCAGAAGTTCAAGAGCCTGCGGTGTCTGGAATTTTAACAATTAGAGAAGCAGCACAAAAAGTTCTAGCTGAAAACCCAAAAATAAAAGAGTCAGAGTATAGTTATTTTCAAGTAGGAAAAGACCTTAAGATAGCAAAGAATGCTTATTACCCGACACTTGATCTTCAGGGGTCAGTTGGCTATGAAAGAAGAGCGCAAGACGATGGTTTTAGACAACCAAGAAGAAGCGGAGACGGTAGAATCTCAAATGCCAGTCTTACTTTGGTTGAAAATTTATATAATGGCGGTGCTGATAAAAACCGTATAAATTCACAAAGTGCGCGCCTTGACTCAGCAGCTTATACTATAAACCAAACTGCTGATAGACTTATATTACAACTTGCAAATGCCTATCTTGAGCTACTTCATACCAAAAAGATAGTAGATATAGAAACTGAGACTGTAGCATCGCATGAGAGAATTTATAATCAAATCAAAGACCGTGCGGCTTCAGGCTTTGGTGTAGCATCAGAAGAGAGACAGGCCGGTTCTCGCTATACACTGGCACAGTCAAATTTGATCGCAGCACAAAATAACTACGAAGATGCGATTACGACTTTTGAAAAGCTCTATGGACAAAAAGTTGATGCAGATTCTCTTGTAATGCCTGATTTTAACCTTCCGTTGCCAAATAGCGAAATGGAACTACAAGATAAGGCTTTAATGTGTAACCCAGCATTGTTAGTGCAAAGAGCAAATATAGCGATGGCTGAATCTGTTATTAAGGAAAAAAATGCCCCATTCTTACCAAAACTTGATCTAGAAGTTTCTGGTAGATATGATCACTCTACGGTTTTATACGATAACTATGAAGATAAGGCATTTGATACACTTTTAAGACTAAGATATAACCTTTATAACAAAGGCATCGATAAGCTAGACAAAGAAAAGAGCCAGCTAGCTACTTCACAAGAGCAACAAACACTTGATGTTTTAACAAGAGACCTTAAAGAGAGCCTTAAATTTACATGGCAAAACTACAACTTAGAGCAAAAGAAAATGGCTTATTTAAATGAGCATGTTGAGTATGCTAAAGCTACGCTTGACTCATATCAAGATGAGTTTAGAATAGGTCGCCGTGACCTTATAAACTTGCTTGATGCTGAGACTGAATACAACACAGCACTAAAAGAAATTCTAAATACTGAAGTAGCTATCCGCTATGCTCAGTATAGAATGCTTGATAATATGGGTATGCTATCTGATAGCTTTGAGCCAGGTTTTGGTAGAAAGTATATTCAGGGTGCGTGCTCTATAGAAAACGACTTAAGATAAGTTAAAATATGACCCTGAGTAAGGTCAAATTTTTATCATGGGCGGTGATGTCAGCCGCCTTTTTGTTTATATTGGCATTGCATGCGCAAGATTATATTGCGTCGCATATACTAACTCAGCTTGAAAAAAGCTATGGGGATGCCGCTAGAAGAAGAGCTGTGGCATTAAATTCTATGATGAACTCTATCGCAAATGCGAGCGAGAGAGATAAGCTTACTAGGGTTAATGACTTTTTTAACTCGTTTAGATGGGCGGATGATTTGAGTGTTTGGGGTCAAAAAGATTATTGGGCAACTAGGACTGAATTTATCGGTAAAGGCGCTGGCGACTGCGAGGACTATGTTATAGCCAAATACTTTACTCTCAAACAACTTGGAGTATCTACAAGTAAGATGTATTTTACCTATGTAAAGGCGCTAAAATACAATCAAGCTCACATGGTATTATCATACTATGAAACATCAAAATCAATCCCTCTTGTTTTGGACAACATTAACGGAAATATCAAACCAGCAACTCAAAGAACTGACTTAGCGCCAGTTTATAGTTTTAACGGTGATTCGTTGTTTTTGGCAAAACAAGAAGGATTAGGACAGGCTGTTCCAGGTGGAAATAAGAAAAATCCAAAATGGCTAGAGCTGGTTGATAAAATGAAAAAAGAGGGACTATGACACTTTTTAAACAGATAATTTTTGCTATCATTACTTTTAGTATTGTTGTTTTTGTTTCAGTTGGGTTTTTAAATTTTAAAAGTCTTGGCAATTATATTGAAACACAGCTTGGCACAAATGCTCGCCATACAGCAAATTCACTTGGACTTTCTATTAAGCCAGTAATTGATCCAAACGATCTTTCTATGGTAGAGGTTATGGTAAATTCTATGTTTGATAGTGGTTATTATCAAGAGATTAGCTTAAAAGATATAGACGGAAATGTTTTGGTTGAGAACAAACAGCCGCTAAATGTTTATGGCGTCCCATCTTGGTTTATTAACCTAGTTAAGCTTGACGCGCCTGTGGCAGAATCTGAAGTTATGGCCGGGTGGAGTAAATTTGGAACGCTTTATGTTCAAAGTAGTACAGGTTTAGCATATCAGGAGCTTTATACAAGCTTAAAAAATATCATTTATACATTGCTTACTATATTTGGTGTAGCTTTTGTATTTACACTATTTGGCTTACAGGCACTCTTTTCTCCGCTAAAAAGCATCCAAAAACAAGCCGAAGCGATACTTGATAATAAATTTATTATACAAAACAAACTACCTTTTACTGTTGATCTAAAACAGATGGTTATGGCGATGAATACCATGGTTGGAAGGGTAAAAGATATCTTTGATAGAGAGTCTCAAACACTTAATAAATACCAAGAGCTTCTTTATAAAGATGGTATGACTGGACTATTTAATAGACGATATTTCCAAACAAAGATAAGTGAATTTTTAGGAAGCGAGGAGTATTCTAGTGGCTCTTTGATTGTAATCAGCTTAAAAGAGCTTACGGCGCTTAAAAATACCCTTGGTTTTGAAAGCTGGAGAAAACTCTGTATCGAAATTTCAGACTCTATAAATTCTCAAACTCAAGCACTCAAGCACTCAACCGTTTTAGCAAGGCTAAATGATAATGACTTTGCTATTATCGTTCCCAATGTTGCCTCTTTTAGCTTAGAAGATTTTGCCAAAAATAGCTTAGATGATATAAAAGAGATTTTTGCTAAAAATACTACCACTGAAAGCGAAGAGTGTTTAGTGCACACAGCACTTGTGGATTATAGTAGCGAAAGTAGCTTAAAAACACTTCTTACTACGGCTGATGTTACGCTTGCTAATGCAAGACTTGGTGAAAATTTTGGTTATAAAATTTATCAAGAGAGTAAAAATACAATGATACTTGGTAGGGAGCAGTATAAAGAGCTGATTAACAAAGCTATGAATGAAGATAGGTTTAAATTTGCTGCCCAAAAAGTTACTGATGGAGATGATAAATTTATCCAGCATGAGTTATTCTTGCGTTTTGTTGATGAGAGCGGAAAGTGGCAGATGGCGTCATATTTTATGCCAATGGTAAATGAGCTAAATATCAGTGTAGATCTTGATATTTATATACTTAATCGCGTTGCAAATATGCTTGCAAAAGGCGAGCTTCCAGATACTCCAATAGCTATAAATTTAAGTAAAGAGACGCTTTTGGCTGAGCCTGCCCGTGAGCTTAAGCTAGAGCAAGCACTTAAGCAAATTTCAATGCACGCAAGACAGAAAATTTATGTGGAAGTTCCAAATAAAGATGATATTAGCTCGCAGGCTATCATGGGTCTTGTTAGTAAGTTGCATAAATTTTACTTTGGACTTGGGCTTGATCATTTTGACTTTAGTGAAAAAAGTATGGCAAAGCTACAAGATATTAACCCAGAATATATCAAGATACAAGCTGGAAATATCATTGACTTTTTAAGCGGTAGTGAAGGTGAACATACCAAAAAGTCGCTTGAAGTTATAGCCCAGTCAAAAGGAATGAAGATTATTGCTATCGGAGTTGAAAATGAGGAGCAAAAGCAAAAACTACTTGACCTAGGTATAACAATTATGCAAGGAATTTATATAGATGATACTAAAAATATTGGATAATAAATGAGTACAAAAAAACAAGATCAACTTTTAGAATGTTTGGTTATCTTTACCAAACTTCATAATAACCCTTATAGTGCAGACGCCCTAACTGTAGGACTTCCAGTAAAAGATGGCGAAGATGTTGAGCTGTTTTCTCTTAGTAGCTCAAAGTCGCTCTTTAGCCGTGCTGCAGCTCGTGCTGGTTTTGCCTCGACCCTTGTTAGAAAAAATATAGAGGAAATTTCGCCACTTGTGTTGCCGTGCATTCTTATGCTTCGTGGTAAGCGTGCGTGCATACTTCAAAAGATAAGCTCTGATAAAAAGAGTGCGACCGTTATATCGCCAGAGGTTGGAAGTGGGGCGAGTGTGGTTGATGTGGATACTTTAAAAGAGGAATATTTAGGGTATTCATACTACTTAAAGCGTGAATTTGTCCCAGAAGACAGTAGCTCATCGCATTTGATTGACACAGGAAATGAGCACTGGTTTTGGGGTACGCTAAAGCGTTCTCGTAAAATTTATGCAGATGTTTTACTTGCTAGCTTTATTATCAGCCTTTTTGTGCTTGCAAGCCCGCTCTTTACAATGAATGTGTATGACCGCGTCGTTCCAAATAATGCTGTTGAGACGCTTTGGGTTTTGGCTCTTGGTGTTGGCATGGTTTATTTAATAGACTTGTTTTTAAAATTTATACGCTCATATTTTCTTGAAGTTGCTGGTAAAAAGAGCGATATTATCATGAGTTCGCTTATATTTGAGCGTGTTATGGATATGAAATTTAACAACAGACCAAAGTCAGTGGGCTCATTTGCTAACAATATGAAAGAGTTTGATACTATCAAAAATTTCTTCTCATCGGCTTCGCTCGTTGCCATTGTCGATCTACCATTTGCAGTTATATTTTTGATAGTTGTATATTTTATTGGAAGCTATCTTGTGGTAGTTCCTGTGGTTATTATAGCGATAATTTTAATTTATACATTTTCTATAAAAGATCCTCTTCAAAAGGCTATCAAAAGTACATTTGAAGCATCTGCGGCAAAGAGTGGAATTTTGATTGAGAGTCTAAATGCTCTTGAGACTATAAAAACTCTTGGCGCCAGCGGACATGTTCAGTGGAACTGGGAGGAAGCTACTGGAGAGATTGCAAACCGGAGTATAAAATCAAAGATGATAACAACATCTATTGCGACCATAACGGCATTTTTGGTTCAGTTAAATACGATAGCTATTATCGTTACTGGTGTGTATATGATAAAAGAGACGCACTTAACTATGGGTGCGCTTATAGCCGTTGTTATGTTAAGCTCTCGTGCGATAGCCCCAATGGGTCAAGTTGCTGCTTTAATTGCAAATTTTGAACAAACAAAAGCAGCATATGAGAGTGTTAATAAGATCATGAATATGCCAGTAGAGCGACCAGAAGGAAAGAAATTTGTCCGTAGAAATTCGTTTGATGGTAAAATAGAATTTAAAAATGTTAGTTTCACATATCCTGATACCACAAAAGGTTCACTCGATAGGATAAATTTTGTGATAAATGCGGGCGAGAAGGTGGGCATTATCGGACGAAATGGTTCGGGAAAAACAACGATACAAAAGCTTATCTTAGGTCTTTATGCCCCAACTGAAGGCGCAGTGTTGATAGATGGCATAGATATTAATCAAATAGACCCAGCCGATCTTAGACGCAATATAGGTTATGTCCCGCAAGATATTTTGCTATTTAAAGGAACTGTTCGCGAAAATATCGTTCAAAAAGCGCCTTATGCTGATGATATGCAAATTATAAAAGCAGCTAAAATAAGTGGTGTTGATGAATATGTAAATGCCCACCCGCTTGGTTTTGATATGCCAGTTTTAGAGCGTGGCGATGGTATTAGTGGCGGACAGCGTCAAAGTATAGCGCTTGCTCGTGCATTTTTGCTTGATAGTCCGATAGTGTTACTTGATGAACCAACAAACTCACTAGATAACACTGTTGAAAATAAGCTAAAAGGAAATTTAAAAGCAAATCTTGTTGATAAAACGATGTTGCTTGTTACACACAAAACATCGCTTCTTGAGCTTGTAGATAGGCTTATCGTCGTTGATGCGGGCAAAATTTTACTTGATGGACCAAGAGATGAAGTCCTGGCAAAACTTAGTGGGAAATAACAATGCAAGAAGATAAAATAGAAAAAGAAAATTTACAATCACAAAATATCGAAGAAACTACCGAAGTTTCAGATGATGTAGTCCAGCAAAAAGAGCATATAGATATACAGACGCAAGATGCGATAAGTAGCGAAACTTTTGATAGTGCAAAAAGCATAAGAGAGAGCATACAAAAGAAAAATTACGATGCTTATGATATTAGGTTTATGTCAAGCCTTTCAGAAGCTGTTTTAGCAAAGGCTCCATCAAATTCAAGAAAAGTGCTTTATGCTGTCTTAATAACCGTAGTTTGGCTTGTTGCTTGGGCTTCTCAGGCTGAAATAGACGAGATAACTAGGGGTGATGGTAAGATTATTCCATCGGGTAAAAATCAAGCTGTCCAAAACCTTGAAGGCGGTATAGTTGAGCAAATTTTTGTAAAAGAGGGGGATAAGGTAGAAAAAGATCAGATAATTTTAAAGATCGATAATAAAAATTTCTCAAGTAGCTATGGCGAGTCACAGATTAGGCTTGATGAACTTCAAGCTAAAAAGCTAAGACTAGAGGCTGAGGCAACTGGCAAGGAATTTACCTATGATATGCTAAAAGATTTAAATAACACAAGAGCTATCTCATACGAAATAGGGCTTTACAACTCAAATATATCTCGTTTAAATGAGCAAATTCAGGTCTTAAACGAGCAGTATCGCCAAAGGCAAAGCGAGCTTAATGAGCTTAGAAATAAAATTTCTCAGACTCAAACAAGTTATGGACTTGCTGTAAAAGAGCGCGATATTATGGAGCCATTGTTTAGAAAAGGGCTTGTAAGCGAGATAGAATTTTTACAACTTCAAAGAAAGCTAAGCGACTTAAAAGGCGAGCTTGATGCAGCAAGGCTTTCTGTGCCAAGAGTTGAATCAACGATGAAAGAGGTTGAAAATAAAAAGAGCGAAGCTAAAGCAACATTTGAAAGTACAGCCAGAAAAGAGCTTAGCGAAGTTTCAGCTGAGCTTGCCCGCATAAATGAGTCTCAGATAAATCTAAGTGATAGAGTGGAAAGAACTTTTGTGCGTGCACCAGTAAGTGGCATAGTAAGTAAGCTTATAGTAAATACCGTCTCAGGCGTTATTAAGCCTGGTGAAAATATAGCGGAGATAGTTCCACTAGAAGATAAGCTTGTTGCTGAGATAAAGGTAAAGCCAGCCGATGTTGCGTTTTTAAGACCAAACCTCGAAGCGATGGTAAAATTTACAGCTTATGATTTTAGTATTTATGGCGGACTAAAAGGCAAAGTTACTCAGATAAGTGCTGATACTGAGACAAATGAAAAGACTGGTGAGAGCTACTACTTGGTTCGTGTAGAAACTGAGAAAAATTACCTAGGAACAGAAGAAAAGCCTTTGCATATTATCGTTGGTATGATAGTTAGTGCAGACATTATAACTGGTAAAAAAACGATACTTGATTATATCCTTAAGCCTATATTTAAAGCAAAAAATAATGCTTTAACGGAGAGATAGTGGGACTTTGCATAAGGTATGATAAAAATTTTAGTGATTACAAAATCACAAAAGCTGGCGATAGTGGACTTATGTTTATCAGTGATGATGAAATTTCAGATATAGTTGATACAAGCGTTAGCGAGCTTTATTTTAAAGATATAACGAAAAAGTTTGATGATCTTTTGGTAAATGAACAAATTTATGATATAATAATTAAATTTGGTATCGAGATACAATATGCCAAGGAGATTGAAACTTTAAAAATTTTAATACAAGGCTATGATGAAAATAGCGATAATTTAGTATTTGATACTACTTTTTTAAGTAGTCCATATAGATACTCTATTACGGATGATAGCATAGAGGTGAGCATAAATTTGGGCAAGGATAGTGCCGCACATGACTTTTTGCAGAGTTTAGCTTTAAAATGTCGTGCTAACGAAATATACAAAGAGAAGAAAATTTTTGTATATATAAATGGAAGTTTAGTTTATGATAAAATTTACACATCACAAGATAGGAATACAAGATGAATGTAGTGTTATGTACAAATAATAATTCACTAAAAAACTTATGGAAGAGTTATAAGATAAAAAAGCTATCAAATATCGTAAAAACTGAAGCTGAGCTTTTAAGTGAGATTAAAAAAAATAAAGAGATTATTGTAGGTATCGATATAGGCGCATTAGCTGATCCACAAAAGTTTATAAAAGAAATTTTAGCGACATGCTCTGGGGCTAGGATTTTAATCCTTGCAAATGAGCCAAATTTTGCATATGGAAAACTACTTTTAGCTTATGGAGTAAAAGGATATGCAAACTCTCATATGCAAGAGATACACTTTGGTGATGCCATAAAGGCGATTGCAGATGGAAATGTATGGCTATATCCGGAGTTTATCCAACAAATGATTGGTGAACTTACGACTACCGCTACAACTGGCGTAAAAAATGATATATTAGCAGAGCTAACACCACGAGAAAAAGAGGTTGCCGAACTGATTTATAAAGGACATACAAATCAAGAAATTTCAGATCTTTCAGGCATTACTTTACGCACTGTAAAAGCGCACGCAGTATCTATATACGCAAAAGCTGGTGTGAAAGACAGGGTAGGTCTGGTTCTTGCTATGCAACAACAAGATGCTTAAAATTATTTTAGGTATCTTGCTTTTTTCTCATGCTCTTTTTGCTAAAGAGTATGTACTCTCTTCATCAACCCTAAACGCTTGTAAAAATGATGAGCGATGTAAAAATATTTTAAAACACTATGAAAATTTTATGAACAAGATTAAAAGTGAGAATTTTACTCGCAAGGTCGAACTTGTAAATGATTATATTAACACTATGATGCCACGATACGATGATTTTTATAATACCAATATCGATATTTGGAGCACAAGGGCTCAGTTTTTGCAAACTGGCGGAGGAGATTGTGAAGAGTATGCTATAAGCAAAAAAGAGAGCTTAAAAGATCTTGGCATTACAAACGATCACTGCTTGCTTGTAGTAAAAGAGAAATTTTCCGGTGGCTATCATATGGTCTTAGCGCTTTGGGAAAATCTCAAAAAAGAGCCGTTGATATTAGATAATCTTAGTTTTAAAGTTCTGCCACTTTCTAATCGCTATGATCTTGAGCCAAAATACTGTTTAAAAGATGAAAAATACTATAAAATTGCAAAAGATGGCAAAAGTTTAGAGCCACTAAATATTAGGATAGAAGCTTATGAAAAACTAATTGAAAAAGAGAAAAGAGAGAATTTTTGGAAGCGTTAGTTTTCACTATTTTTGTTTGATAAATTTACATTTATATTTTCTTTATTAATCTGAATTTCCTCTTTATTTTTTTCAATCATTTTTCTGTTTTCTTTGATATCAGCACGATTTTTCTCAACAAGTTTGCCAAGTACATTTATCCTTTTTTCATATTTTATCATTAAAAAATAAATAGCATATATAAGTATAAGTATTATTATCCAGGGTAGGTATTGCATTTTTAACCTTTTAAATTTTTTATATTATATGATTTTTAGAGTTAAAGACAATTTAAACTGAACTTTTGAAAAAATTTTCCAAAAACCCTTGACTTTTATTTTGTTTTGAGATATAATTCCCACTTCACTAATTGACGGATGCTGGTGTAGCTCAGATGGTAGAGCTACTGCCTTGTAAGCAGTAGGTCGGCGGTTCGATTCCGTTCACCAGCTCCATTTTTATAACAGTGTTTGACCAGAAATACCTAGCGAGCATTTATTTTTATTAATAAGGTGAGATACTCAAGCGGCCAACGAGGGCAGACTGTAAATCTGCTGACTATGTCTTCCGTGGTTCGAATCCACGTCTCACCACCATGCTACTGCGGGAGTAGCTCAGTTGGCTAGAGCATCAGCCTTCCAAGCTGAGGGTCGCGGGTTCGAGTCCCGTTTCCCGCTCCAAGAGAATAATGGATATTTAAACTGGGAGCTGTAAGATTTTATTTTTATTTGCTTCTAAAGTTTATTCCATTTGTAGTTGATTTGTTATTGTTAAATTTATCGTCTCTGACAAGCGTTTTAACGCTCATATGGCTCAGAGGTAGAGCACTTCCTTGGTAAGGAAGAGGTCGCGGGTTCAAGTCCCGCTATGAGCTCCAGGTTATACGATATTTTAAGATGATACAAATTTAGTTTCGATATTCATATTATTAATGGAGGACAAGATGGCTAAAGAAAAATTTTCACGCAATAAGCCACACGTAAACATTGGTACTATCGGTCACGTTGACCATGGTAAAACTACTTTGACAGCTGCAATTTCTGCTGTTCTTTCAAGAAGAGGTCTTGCAGAAATGAAAGACTACGATAATATCGATAATGCTCCAGAAGAAAAAGAGCGTGGTATTACGATTGCAACTTCACACATTGAGTACGAGACAGAAAATCGTCACTATGCTCATGTTGACTGCCCAGGACACGCCGACTATGTTAAAAACATGATTACAGGTGCTGCTCAGATGGACGGAGCAATTTTGGTTGTTTCTGCTGCTGATGGCCCAATGCCACAAACAAGAGAGCACATTCTACTATCTCGCCAAGTTGGCGTTCCATATATAGTTGTTTTCATGAACAAAGCTGATATGGTTGATGATGCTGAGCTTCTTGAGCTAGTTGAAATGGAAATTCGCGAACTTCTAAGCACTTATGATTTCCCAGGAGATGATACACCTATCGTTGCTGGTTCTGCTCTTCAGGCTCTAAATGAGGCTAAAGAGGGTAAAGACGGTGAGTGGTCAGCAAAAGTTCTTGAGCTTATGGCACAAGTTGATGCTTATATACCAACTCCAATGCGTGCTACAGACAAAGATCTTCTTATGCCTATTGAAGATGTTTTCTCAATCTCAGGTCGTGGAACAGTTGTAACTGGTAGAATTGAAAAAGGTATAGTTAAAGTTGGTGATACTATTGAGATTGTTGGTATTCGCGATACACAAACAACAACAGTTACTGGTGTTGAAATGTTTAGAAAAGAGATGGATCAAGGTGAAGCTGGTGACAATGTTGGCGTTCTTCTTCGTGGAACAAAGAAAGAAGATGTTGAGCGCGGCATGGTTCTTGCTAAGCCAAAATCAATCACTCCTCATACAAAATTTGAGGGTGAGGTTTATATCCTAACCAAAGAGGAAGGTGGTCGCCATACTCCATTCTTTAACAACTATAGACCACAATTTTATGTAAGAACAACAGATGTTACTGGCTCTATCACACTTCCAGAGGGAACTGAGATGGTTATGCCAGGCGATAACCTAAAAATTTCAGTTGAGCTTATAGCTCCAGTTGCACTTGAAGAAGGCACTCGTTTTGCTATCCGTGAAGGCGGTAGAACAGTTGGTTCAGGTGTTGTTTCTAAGATATTAGCATAATATTATAGCTTAATAAGACTTGTGGCGGGATGTTTTCCCGCCTTTTTTAAAGGGAAAATTTATGGCAAAAAATAACAGTAGAGTTAAGATAGGTCTTAAATGTTCAGAAAGTGGTGACATAAACTACACTACAACAAAGAATAGCAAGACTACAACAGAAAAGCTAGAGCTTAAGAAATATTGCCCTAGACTTAAAAAGCATACAGTTCATAAAGAAGTTAAACTAAAAAGTTAATTTAGGCTATAAACAGTAGGGCAATAGCTCCAACGGTAGAGCACTGGATTCCAAATCCAATGGTTGGGGGTTCGAATCCCTCTTGCCCTGCCAGTATTAAGGTAAAATATGGAAAAGATAATAAACTATATAAAGCTTTCAAAACTTGAAATTTTCAAGGTTATATTTCCAACAAAGCAACAAGTTAGAAATGCTTTTATCACCGTTTTTATTGTAGTTACTGTGGTTTCGCTTTTTTTAGCTTTAGTTGATGCAATTATGTCTTTTTCGCTTTCAAAATTGATATAAGGAATTCGGTTATGGCACATAAGTGGTATGCTATTCAAACATATGCTGGAAGCGAGATGACTGTTAAAAGAGCAATCGAAAATTTAGTTAAAGATCATGGTATTGATGAACAACTTAAAGAGGTTATTGTTCCAACAGAAGATGTTATTGAGATAAAAAACGGAAAACAAAAGATAAATGAAAGAACTCTTTATCCAGGATATGCATTTGCTCACCTTGATTTAGATACAGCTTTATGGCACAAAATTCAGTCTTTGCCAAAGGTAAGTAGATTTATAGGTGAGTCGAAAAAACCATCACCTTTAAGTGATAAAGATATTAATACAATTTTAGAGAAGGTTGAAAAAAGAGCCGCTCCAAAACCTAAAATTTACTTTGAGGATGGAGAGAGTGTTCGTATTACAGAAGGTCCTTTTGCGAACTTTACTGGTATCGTAGAAGAGTATGATATGATTCATGGAAAACTTCGCCTAAATGTTTCTATTTTTGGCAGAAGTACTCCAGTTGAAATTTTATATTCACAAGTTGAGAAGATAATTTAAGGAGAAAGTTTATGGCTAAGAAAGTTATAGGCGAAATAAAGTTGCATATAGCAGCTGCTAAAGCAAATCCAAGCCCACCGGTTGGCCCAGCACTTGGACAAAAGGGTGTAAATATTATGGAGTTTTGTAAAGCATTTAACGAAAAAACAAAAGATATGGCAGGATTTAATATACCTGTTGTTATTACTGTTTATGCTGATAAAAGCTTTACATTTATTACAAAACAACCACCTGCGACTGACCTTATTAAAAAGGCTGCAGGCATAACAAAAGGAACGGATAATCCTCTTAAGAATAAGGTTGGCAAATTAACAAAAGCTCAAGTTCTTGAGATTGTTGAGAAAAAGATTGTTGACTTAAATACAAAAGATAAAGAGCAAGCGGCTAAGATCATAGCTGGTTCAGCTCGTTCAATGGGTGTCGAAGTAATAGACTAATAGCCTAAACCGCCAGGTTGATCTACAAAAGGCGGAAGCACTTTAAATGCGGAGAAATTTATGTCAAAAACTACAAAAAGATTTCAAGAGCTACTTAAAAAAGTAGACGATAAGAAAATTTACAATATTTCAGAGGCTATCGATACAGTTAAAACATTAGCTTCTGCAAAATTTGATGAGACTGTTGAGATAGCACTTAAGCTAAATGTTGATCCAAGACATGCGGATCAAATGGTTCGCGGTTCAGTTATTTTGCCAGCCGGAACTGGTAAAAAAGTTCGTGTTGCTGTTATAGCAAAAGATGCTAAAGCTGATGAGGCTAAAGCTGCTGGTGCTGACTTGGTAGGCGCAGAGGATATTATTGATGATGTTCAAAAAGGTATTATAAATTTTGATGTTCTTATAGCTACACCAAATCTTATGGGCATCCTTGGTAAAGCGGCTAGAATTCTTGGACCAAAAGGTCTTATGCCAAATCCAAAAACTGGTACAGTTACAATGGATGTAGCTCAAGCTGTTAATAATGCAAAAAGTGGTCAGGTAAATTTCCGTGTCGATAAACAAGGAAATATTCATGCTGGTCTAGGTAAAGTTAGCTTTAGTAAAGAGCAACTTTCTGAAAATGTTTCGGCTTTTATAAAAGCTATAAATAAACATAAACCAGCTGCTGCAAAAGGTAGATATGTGAAAAATGCAGCACTTGCCTTAACTATGAGTCCATCTATATCTCTAGATACTCAAGAAGTTATGGATCTTAAGTAAAATTTATGGGCTGAAATTTCAGCCCTTTTTTAAGATTAAAATGTGAGTTTTTCTTAACTTAGATTTTAATCTTAGATTGGAGATAGCCGAGGTCTTTTGACTTAATTGATTCGACCCTCTCTGCTTGAAATCACCGGTCGGAAAGGAGAAAAAGTGACACGAAACGAAAAATCTGAAATCATCGCAAAACTTGAAGGTGAGTTTAAGACTGCTGAAGCTATCGTTGTTTGTGATTATCGTGGCTTGAGCGTTAAAAAACTTGAGGCTTTAAGACATGCAGCTCGCGAACAAAGTGTTAAAGTTCAAGTTGTTAAAAATACACTAGCAAACATAGCTCTTAAAAATGTTGAAAAAGATGGTATGGATCTTAAGGATACAAACATTTATGTTTGGGGCGAAGATCAGCTGGCTGTAACAAAAGTTGTTGCAAAATTTGAAGAGAGTAATTCTGAGCTCTTTAAAATTAAAACAGCTCACATAGATGGTCAAGTTGCAAGTGTTGATAAGGTTAAAGCTCTATCTAAAATGCCTAGTCGTGATGAGCTTATTGCAATGCTTTTGCAAGTTTGGAATGCGCCAATTCAAAATTTCACAATTGGATTAAATGCGCTTAAAGAGAAAAAAGAACAATCTGCATAAAAATAAAGAAGGATAAAAAATGGCAATTACAAAAGAAGATGTATTAGAATTTATTTCTAACCTTTCAGTTCTTGAGCTTTCTGAGCTTGTAAAAGAATTTGAAGAGAAATTTGGAGTTAGTGCTACTCCTGTTATGGTAGCTGGTGCTGTTGCTGGTGGCGGTGCTGATGCAGCTGAAGAAAAAACAGAATTTAATATCGTTTTACTTGATGGTGGCGATAAGAAGATTAATGTTATTAAAGTTGTTCGTGCTCTTACAGGTCTTGGTCTTAAAGAGGCTAAAGACGCAGTTGAGCAGACACCATCAGTTCTTAAAGAAGGTGTTAGTAAAGATGAAGCTGAAGCAGCTAAAAAAGAGCTTGAAGAAGCAGGTGCTAAAGTCGAACTTAAATAATTTCGTTTTTGCGAAATTATCAAAAATTCAAGAGAGAGCAAAGGCTCTCTCTTTTTTAAATTTAGACGCTCTTTATAAAAAGAGCTTAATACTTTCTTTCAAAATTACCACGAGGTAGATGTATGTTAAATAGCTTATACTCAGGAAATCGTCTAAGAGTAGATTTCTCTAATGTTGTTAAAGAGATAGATGTTCCTAACCTACTACAATTACAAAAAAAGAGCTTTGATCAATTTTTAAATCTAGATAATGCACATTCTGAAAGCGGGATTGAAAAAGTTTTTAAATCTATATTTCCCATTCACGATGCGCAAAATCGCCTAAGTCTGGAGTATGTTAGCTCTGAGATTGGAAAACCAAAATACACGATAAGAGAGTGCATTGAACGAGGACTAACTTATAGTGTAAATTTAAAAATGAAAATTCGCCTAATAGTTCATGAAAAAGATGAAAAAACTGGCGAGAAAATTGGCGTAAAAGATATAAAAGAACAAGAAATTTTTATCCGCGAAATTCCTCTTATGACAGATAGAATTTCATTTATTATAAATGGCGTTGAGCGTGTTGTTGTTAATCAACTTCACAGAAGTCCCGGTGTTATCTTTAAACAAGAAGAGAGCGCAACGGTAGTTAATAAACTTATCTACACAGCGCAGATCATCCCAGACCGTGGCTCATGGCTATACTTTGAATACGATACAAAAGATGTGCTTTATGTGCGTATTAATAAACGCAGAAAAGTTCCTGTAACCATACTTTTTAGAGCACTTGGATATAAAAAACAAGATATTATTAAACTATTTTATCCAATCCAAACTTTAACTATAAAAAATGGCAAATTTTTAACAGCCTTTAACCCAGATGACTTCCTTGGTCGTGTAGAGTATGACATAAAAGATGAAAATGGCAAACTCCTTCACGAGGCTGGCAAGCGTCTTACAAAGAAAAAAGCTGATAAACTTATAGAAGAGGGATTAAAATTTGTTGAATATCCGACAGATGTACTGACTGGTCGCTTCCTTGCAAGCCCTGTTGTGGATATGCAAAGTGGCGAAGTTCTTTATGATACTTTGGTTCAGCTTGATGAAAATAAACTGGTTAAAATTTTAAGCGAGCATGAGAATATAGAGATTATAAATAACTCAGCAGCTGGCGTTGATGATGCGATCATTAACTCTTTTATTGCAGATAATGAGACCCTTAAAGTACTTAAACAAACTGAGGGTATTGATGATGAAAATGATCTTTCGGCGATTAGAATTTATAAGGTTATGCGACCTGGTGAGCCAGTAGTAAAAGATGCGGCAAAAGCATTTGTAAATGACATTTTCTTTAACCCTGAGCGTTATGACCTAACAAAAGTTGGTCGTATGAAGATGAATCATAAACTCGGCTTTGATGTACCAGAGTATGTGACAGTGCTTACAAACGAAGACATTATAAAAACTGCAAAATATCTTATAAAGGTCAAAAACGGACAAGGCTTTATCGATGATCGCGATCACCTTGGTAACCGCCGTATAAGAAGTATTGGTGAGCTTTTAGCCAATGAGCTTCATCTTGGTTTTGTAAAAATGCAAAAGGCTATCCGTGATAAATTTACAGGACTTAGCAACAACATTGATGAAGTGATGCCTTATGATCTTATAAATCCAAAAATGATTACCGCAACTATAATGGAATTTTTTACTGGTGGTCAGTTAAGTCAGTTTATGGATCAAACAAACCCTCTTAGTGAGGTTACACATAAGCGTCGCTTATCAGCTCTTGGCGAGGGTGGTCTTGTAAAAGAGCGAGCAGGATTTGAAGTGCGAGATGTACACCCTACTCACTATGGACGAATTTGTCCAGTTGAGACACCAGAAGGTCAAAATATCGGTCTGATAAATACACTCTCTACTTATGCTAAGGTGAATGAACTAGGTTTTGTTGAAGCACCTTATAAGCGTGTTGTTGATGGTAAAGTGACTGATGAGATTGTTTATCTAACAGCAACTCAAGAAGAGGGCAATGTTATCGCCGCAGCCTCTACTAAACTTGATGAAAATGGACGCATTGTTGAGGACCTTATCGAGGTAAGAAAAGAGGGCGAAATGATGCTTGCACGCCGTGAAGAGGTTACATTTATTGACCTTTGCTCTGGCATGATAGCTGGTGTTGCTGCTTCTCTTATCCCGTTCTTAGAGCATGATGACGCAAACCGTGCCCTCATGGGCTCAAACATGCAGCGTCAAGCTGTCCCACTCTTAAAAGCTACTGCACCAATCGTTGGAACTGGTATGGAGGGCATAGTGGCTCGCGATGCTTGGGAGAGCATAAAAGCTAAGCGTGGCGGAGTTATAGAAAAAGTTGATAATAAAAATATCTTTATTTTAGGCGAAGATGATGCTGGCCCATACATAGATCACTACTCTTTAGAGAAAAATTTAAGAACAAACCAAAATACTACATTCTCGCAGCACCCTATCGTTAAAAAAGGCGATGAGGTAAGAGCAGGGCAAATTATCGCAGATGGTCCAAGTATGGAGCAGGGCGAGCTAGCGATCGGTAAAAATGCGCTTATTGCATTTATGCCATGGAATGGATATAACTATGAGGACGCTATCGTTATAAATGAGAGAATGATTCGTAATGATGAATTTACAAGCGTTCATATCTATGAAAAAGAGATTGAGGCTCGTGAGCTAAAAGATGGGGTTGAGGAGATTACAAAAGATATACCAAATGTCAAAGAAGAAGATCTTATGCACCTTGATGAAAGTGGTATAATTAAGATCGGTACTCAAGTTAAACCAGGCATGATCTTAGTTGGTAAAGTATCTCCAAAAGGCGAAGTTAAACCTACTCCAGAAGAGCGTTTGCTTCGTGCGATATTTGGAGAAAAAGCAGGTCATGTTGTAAATAAATCTTTATACGCTACCGCTTCACTTGAGGGCGTTGTTGTTGATGTTAAAATTTTTACCAAAAAAGGGTATGAAAAAGATACAAGAACACATAAAACATATGAAGATGAAAAGAGTGCTTTAGAAAAAGAGCACCATGACCGCTTGCTTATGCTAGATAGAGAAGAGATGTTAAAAGTTACTTCGCTTCTATCAAAAAGCACACTTACGAGTGAACAAACTGTTAATAAAAAAGAGTATAAAAAAGGTCAAAAGATAGATAAGTCAGACCTTGAAAATATCAATCGCTTTACCATAAATTCTATCGTAAAAGGCTTTAGTAAAGATATTCAAAAACAATACGACGAGTTAAAAAACTACTTCCAAAATGAGAAGAAAAAACTAAAAGAAGAGCATGATGCTAAGATAGAGATTTTAGGTAAAGATGATATCTTGCCAAGCGGAGTAGTAAAGCTGGTGAAGGTCTATATAGCTACTAAGCGTAAGCTTAAAGTTGGTGATAAAATGGCTGGTCGCCACGGAAACAAAGGTATCGTTTCAAATATCGTACCAGAAGTTGATATGCCGTATTTACCAAGTGGTCAGATAGTTGATATCGTCTTAAATCCACTAGGTGTTCCAAGCCGTATGAATATAGGGCAAATTTTAGAGAGTCACTTGGGTCTAGTAGGCTACCGCCTTGGCGAACAGATAAATGAAATTTTTGAAACCAAAAAGGGCGAATGGATCAAAGATCTGCGCAAAAAAATGATAGAGATCGCAAGTGTTTCAAATTTAATGAACGCTAAAAAGGTTCTTGGCGAGATAAGTGATGAGAAGTTGCTTGAGTACGCAAAAGACTGGAGCAACGGCGTTAGATTTGCAACGCCTATTTTTGAGGGTGTTAAACCAGAAGAATTTGCTAAACTTTTTGAAATGGCGAAGATAGATAGTGACGGAAAGACTGAGCTTTACGATGGACGCACGGGCTCAAAGATAAGAGAGCGTGTTAATGTTGGCTGCATGTATATGCTAAAACTTCACCACTTGGTTGATGAAAAAGTTCACGCAAGAAGCACAGGTCCATATAGCCTAGTAACGCAACAGCCAGTTGGCGGTAAAGCACTATTTGGTGGTCAAAGATTTGGAGAGATGGAGGTTTGGGCACTTGAGGCTTACGGCGCAGCACATACGCTCCGTGAGATGCTAACGGTAAAATCAGACGATGTTGAAGGCAGACTTTCTGCTTATAAGGCGCTTACTCGTGGAGAAAATGTTCCAGAAACTGGAATACCAGAGACATTTTTCGTTCTTACAAACGAGCTAAAATCGCTAGCGCTTGATGTTGAGATATATGATGAGGGAGAGGCAGATGAGTGAGTTAAAACCTGTTGAGATAAAAGAAGAGCGCAGACCAAGAGATTTTGAAGCTTTTCAGCTTCGTTTAGCAAGCCCAGAAAAGATAAAGTCTTGGAGCTACGGCGAGGTTAAAAAACCAGAAACCATCAACTATCGTACGCTTAAACCTGAGCGTGATGGCTTGTTTTGTGCTAAAATTTTTGGACCGATTCGTGACTATGAGTGCCTTTGTGGTAAATACAAAAAGATGCGTTATAAAGGTATTAAATGCGAAAAATGTGGTGTTGAAGTAACTAGCTCAAAAGTTCGCCGTTCTCGCATGGGGCATATTGAGCTTGTGACTCCAGTTGCGCATATTTGGTATGTAAATTCACTTCCAAGCCGTATCGGAACATTGCTTGGCATAAAAATGAAAGACCTTGAGCGCGTACTTTACTATGAGGCTTATATCGTTTCAAATCCTGGAAATGCCTTTTATGACAACGAAAATTCTAAAAAAGTAGAAAAATACGATGTTTTAAATGAAGAGCAGTATCAGCAACTAGCTCAGCGCTATGAGGATGAAGGCTTTGTGGCTCGTATGGGCGGTGAAGTTATCCATGATATGCTTGCTGAACTTGATTTGATGGAAATTTTAACACAGCTTAAAACAGAGATAGAATCAACAAATTCAGAAGCAAAGAAAAAAACTATCGTAAAGCGCTTAAAAGTTATCGAAAGCTTCCTAAACTCAGGCAACCGCCCAGAGTGGATGATGATAACAAATCTGCCAGTTCTTCCGCCAGACTTGCGCCCGCTTGTAAGTCTTGATGGTGGAAAATTTGCAGTTTCAGATGTAAATGACCTTTACCGCCGTGTTATCAACCGAAATAGCCGTCTAAAACGCCTTATGGAGCTTGATGCGCCTGAGATTATTATAAGAAACGAAAAGCGTATGCTTCAAGAGGCAGTAGACGCACTATTTGACAATGGTCGCCGTGCAAATGCCGTAAAAGGCGCAAACAAACGCCCGCTAAAATCGCTTTCAGAGATCATTAAAGGCAAGCAGGGTCGCTTTAGGCAGAATTTGCTTGGAAAGCGTGTTGACTTTTCTGGTCGTTCAGTTATCGTTGTTGGTCCAAAACTTAGAATGGATCAGTGCGGTCTGCCAAAAAGAATGGCGCTTGAGCTATTTAAGCCACATTTGCTTGCTCGTCTTGAAGAAAAGGGTTACGCAACAACTGTAAAACAAGCTAAAAAAATGATAGAAGATAAGACAAATGAGGTTTGGGAGTGCTTAGAAGAGGTTGTTAAAGATCACCCTGTTATGCTAAACCGTGCCCCAACGCTTCACAAACTATCTATCCAAGCGTTTCACCCAGTACTAGTTGAGGGTAAGGCTATACAGCTTCATCCGCTAGTTTGTGCTGCATTTAACGCTGACTTTGACGGTGATCAGATGGCTGTGCATGTTCCACTTAGTCAAGAGGCGATAGCTGAGTGTAAAATTTTAATGCTTAGCTCGATGAATATCTTGCTTCCAGCTAGTGGCAAGGCTATAACTGTTCCGTCACAAGATATGGTTTTGGGAATTTACTATCTAAGCCTTGAAAAAGCAGACGCCAAAGGTGCAAATAAAATTTTTGCTTCAGTTGATGAGGTGATGATAGCTGAAGAGGCTCACTCACTTGCGTTGCATGCAAAGATAAAAACTATTATAGAAGGCAGAACTCTCTTTACAACGGCTGGTAGATTGATACTTCGCTCTATCATACCTGATTTTGTTCCTGATAATTTATGGAATAAAATAATGAAGAAAAAAGACATATCGGCACTTGTTGATTATGTTTATAAAAATGGCGGGCTTGAGGTTACGGCTGACTTCCTTGATAAGCTTAAAAATTTAGGCTTTAGATATGCAACAAAGGCGGGAATTTCTATTTCTATAGCCGATATTATCGTCCCAGATAGTAAAGAAAAGCATATAGATGACGCCAAAAAGAAAGTGCGTGAAATTCAAAAACAGTACGGCGCAGGCTTATTAACAGATAGCGAAAGATATAACAAAATTGTTGATATTTGGACTGATACAAACAACACAGTTGCAAGTGAGATGATGAAGCTTATCCAAGGCGATAAGGGTGGATTTAACTCAATTTATATGATGGCTGACTCTGGCGCAAGAGGTTCGGCGGCTCAGATTCGTCAGCTTGCTGGTATGCGTGGTCTTATGGCAAAACCAGATGGTTCTATTATCGAAACACCGATAACATCAAACTTCCGTGAGGGTCTAAATATAATGGAGTACTTCATTTCGACTCACGGCGCAAGAAAGGGTCTAGCCGATACCGCTCTTAAAACGGCAAACGCTGGTTACCTTACTCGTAAGCTAATTGATGTTGCTCAAAATGTTAAGGTAACAATGCATGATTGCGGTACGCATGAGGGTGTTGAGATAACAGACATTACAGAGAGTGGTGAGCTTATAGAAAGCTTAGAGGAGCGCGTACTTGGTCGTGTGTTGGCTGACGATGTTATAGATCCTATAACAAATGAAATTTTATTCTCAGAAGGCACGCTAATTGATGAAGAGAAGGCAAAAATTATAGGCGAAGCAGGCATAAAATCAGTAAGCATTAGAACGCCTATTACTTGCAAGGCACCAAAGGGTGTTTGCGCTAAGTGCTATGGTATAAACCTTGGCGAAGGCAAGCTTGTGAAGCCAGGTGAGGCTGTTGGTATCATCTCAGCACAATCGATCGGTGAGCCAGGAACACAGCTAACGCTAAGAACTTTCCATATCGGTGGAACTGCTTCAACCGAGCAGCAAGACCGTCAAGTAGTAGCTCAAAAAGAGGGTTTTATACGCTATTACAACCTAAATACTTATGAAAATGGTGGAAAGATGATAGTGGCAAATAGAAGAAGTGCTGCTGTGCTGTTGGTTGAACCAAAAATAAAGTCACCATTTGATGGTAAGATTAGCATAGAATTTGCTCACGAAGATGTAAACATTACAGTTAAGGGCAAAAAAGATGAAGCTAAATACACTATCCGTAGAAGTGACCTAGCTAAGCCAAATGAGCTAGCTGGTGTAAGTGGTAAAATCGAAGGTAAGTTTTACATCCCTTATGTAAATGGCGATAAAGTAAACGAGAATGAAAGTATTGTTGAAGTCATAAAAGAGGGCTGGAATGTGCCAAATCGTATCCCATTTGCGGCTGAGCTTAAAATTTCAGACGGCGAGCCAGTCACTCAAAAGATAACAGCAAATGCAACTGGCGTGGCGAAATTCTTTATCTTAAAAGGCGATTATTTAGAGCGCCTAAAAGAGATTAAAAAGGGTTATAAAGTTACCGAAAAAGGGCTATTTGTTGTAGTTTCTGATAAAGATGGTCGTGAGGCGGTGCGTCACTATATACCAAGAAATTCTATCATTGAACTAAATGATAATCAGCCAGTCGAGGCTAAAACCTTACTTGCAAAACCAGAGAGTAATGACAAGCTTATCATTGCTGAGTGGGATCCATACTCAACTCCTACTATCGCTGAAGAGGCTGGCGTGATAAGCTTTGAAGACATCGAGCCAGGTTATAGTGCGGCTGAGCAGTTTGATGAAGCAACAGGTCAAAGTCGTTTGGTTATTAATGAGTATCTGCCAAGTGGAGTAAAGCCAACTATCGTTGTTGCTACTGCAAGGGGTGGCATCATAAGATACCAGCTTGATCCAAAAACAGCGATATTTGTAAGTGATGGGGCTGAGGTTGCGCAGGCTGATGTGCTTGCTAAGACTCCAAAGGCGGTTGCTAAGTCAAAAGATATTACTGGTGGTTTGCCTAGAGTTTCTGAGTTGTTTGAAGCTAGACGCCCTAAAAATACGGCTATCGTTGCTGAGATTGATGGTGTAGTTAGATTTGATAAACCACTTCGTTCAAAAGAGCGTATCATCATTGAAGCGGAAGATGGAGCAACTGCTGAATACCTTATAGATAAAACACGCCAAATTCAGGTTAGAAATGGCGAATTTGTTCATGCTGGTGAGAAACTAACCGATGGACTTATCTCAAGCCATGATATTTTAAGAATTTTAGGTGAAAAGGCGCTACATTATTATCTAATTAGCGAAATTCAACAAGTTTATCGTCGCCAAGGCGTTGCGATTGCTGATAAACATATTGAGATTATCGTTTCACAGATGCTTCGTCAAGTTAAGATCGTTGATAGTGGAAATACAAATTTCATAGTCGGCGACATGATCTCAAGAGCCAAATTTAAAGAGGAAAATGAGCGTATCATGAAGATGGGTGGTGAGCCAGCTATCGCTGAACCGATACTTCTTGGTGTTACAAGAGCGGCTATAGGCTCTGATAGTGTCATCTCTGCAGCATCTTTCCAAGAGACAACAAAAGTTCTTACAGAGGCTTCAATAGCAGCAAAATTTGACTATCTTGAAGACCTTAAAGAAAATGTCATCTTAGGTCGCATGATACCTGTTGGAACAGGACTTTACAAAGATAAAGAGATTAAACTAAAGCAAATTTAATCACCTCTGGGCAGGTTGCTAAGCCTGCTCTTTTTACCCTTTTTTTATACATATAAGGAAATTTATGAACTTTTTAAAACAACCAGATTTGGGTATATTTTTTGCTAGACTTGGTCTTGGTATTATGCTTTTAATGCACGGCATAGCTAAAATTTTAAACGGCATAGGTTTTATAAAAAACTTAGTTCTAAAACAGGGCTTACCAGAATTTGTTGCGTATGGCGTTTATGTGGGAGAGGTCGTTGCGCCTGTGCTTTTGATACTTGGAATTTATACAAGGGTTGCAAGTGCGATCGTACTAGCAACTTGTGCGGCGATATTATATCTTTTTTATCTGCCAAATGGCGACTTGTTTACACTTTCATCTCATGGTGGCTTTAAGCCTGAGATAGTCTATCTTTATATATCTTTGGGGTTTTGTATTTTACTTAGTGGTAGTGGAAAATATGCTTTAAAAAGGGATTAAAGGGTTAAATTTGCCAGCTTGATAAAATTTATTTTGTGTTTAATCTTAAAATAATTATTCTTTAAGCCCTAAAAAGATAAATTTGTGCTTTATAATTTATTTTTAAGGAAAATTTTATGAAAACACAAAAACAAAAACCCAGCTTTTTGATAGCTGTGACGCCTATTTTGGTAATGCTTGCTGGACTAGCCATAGGTGTTGGATATATGAAGTTGCGGGTCGAGCCTATCATTTTGCTCTCTGCTTTGGTTGCTGGATTTTTAGCATATAAGCTAGGCTATAGCTATAAAGAGATGCAAAAGGGTATGATAGATAAAATTTCAGACTCCATGCCTGCTTTGATGATATTATGGTCTGTTGGTTTGATTATCGGTGCTTGGATGTTTTCTGGTACGATCCCGATGATTATTTACTACGGAGTGCAGATAATTAGCCCTACCTATCTTGTTATAACTGCATTTTTGATTTCAGCTATACTTTCTACGGTTACTGGAACATCTTGGGGATCGGCTGGAACAGTTGGTGTTGCCATTATGGGTATATCGCAAGGTCTTGGCGTTGATCTTGCAGTTACTGCTGGTGCGGTTGTTGCTGGGGCTTATTTTGGAGATAAGATCTCCCCGCTTTCAGACACTACAAATTTAGCTCCCATAGCTGCTGGATCAGAGCTTTATGAGCATATTAAACATATGTTTTATACAACTGTACCAGCTGCCATAGTAGCGCTTATTGTGTATTCTACTTTTGGCTCAGGTGCTACTTCTGGCGGAGATATATCAGCTTCTGTTTTGGCGCTTCAGACTGAACTTGACAAAGTGTTTAACTTTAACATTTTACTTCTTTTACCAGTTTTAATAGTCATAGCTGGCTCTGTTCTTAAGTGGCCAACTATCCCAGTGATGATAGTTGCCGCGATGCTTGCTATCGCTTTTGGTGTGATATTTCAAGACTTTAGTTTAAAAGATGGCTTTACATCGGTAATTAAAGGGTTTAACTTAAGCATGAGTGGGATAGATGGCTCTTTTTCAAAAGACATTATGAGGTTGCTTAACCGTGGCGGAGTTGATTCGGTAAATGCGACAACCATTCTTGTTATTTGTGCTATGGGCTTTGCTGGCATTATGTCTATTACTGGTATGCTTGAGGTTGTGCTTCATACTTTGATGGCTGGAGTAAAGAGTGTATTTGGTGTGATTTTCTCAACGATTTGTTCTTGTTTGACTGTTGCATTTGTTACCGGAAGCTCATATCTTTCTATATTAATCCCAGGAGAGATGTTTAAAGATTTCTACAAAGAAAAAACCTTGCAGCTAAAAATTTATCTAGAACACTAGAAGATTCAGGCACGGTTATAGTACCGCTGATACCTTGGTCTGCTGCTGGGGCATATATGGCTACAACTCTTGGAGTGCCAACTATTGAGTACCTTCCTTGGGCAGTTTTAAATTATATGGGGGTTGTCTTTGCTATCATTTTAGCGCTTACTGGCATTGGTATAACAAAACTTGCAACTAAAAAGGAAAGCTGATGTTGCTTATTAAAAATATAGAAATTTTTTCGCCAAAATTTCTAGGCAGAAAAGATATTTTTATATGCTCTGGTAAAATCATTTGTATAGGCGATAGTTTAAACCCAAATTTGCCAAATTTAAAAATCATCGATGGTTCAAAATTTATAGCAACACCTGGCTTTATAGATAAGCATGTGCATATTACTGGTGGTGGTGGCGAAGGCAGTTTTAAGACTCGTGTTCCTGAGATTATGCTTTCAAAACTCATTGAGGCTGGCATAACAACAGTGGTTGGACTTTTGGGGACTGATAGTGCAACAAGGAGTGTTGAAAATTTAGTAGCTAAGGCAAATGCCTTAAGAGAGGAAGGCATAAGCTGTTATGCCCACACTGGTGCGTATAGTTTGGATACTCCAACAATTACGGGCGATATACAAAAAGATATTGTATTTATAGAGCCTATTATCGGCACAAAGCTGGCTATAAGCGACCATCGTTCAAGCTCTGTAAGCCCAGATGAGCTTACTCATATAGTCTCGGCTGGTCGTGTGGCTGGTATGCTAAGCGGTAAATCAGGGCACACTACACTTCATATGGGCGATGGTCAGCGTGGACTAGAGCTTGTAAGAGATGTTTTGGCTAAATACGATACTCCTATCACTTTTTTTCAGCCAACTCATGTAAATAGAAATGAAAGGCTATTTGCTCAAAGTATTGAGTTTTTAAAGGATGGCGGCTATATCGACCTTACTTGCATGCTGGGACTAACCCCATTGCAAGCTATAAAAAGGATAAAAGAGCAAGAAATTTCAACTCAAAAAGTAACGATTAGTTCCGATGGTTATGGTAGCTTTTCAAGTTATGATAGTGATGGAAAGTTACTTAAAATAGGTGTCTCAAGCGTTATGGCAACTTTTAATGAGTTTAAAAATTTCATAGAAAATAAATTTGAGCTTGAAGAGGCGCTTTGTTATTTTACGAAAAATGTTGCAAATTCAATAGCTCTAAAAAATAAAGGGGAAATTTTAGAGGGCAAGGATGCTGACATTTTGCTGTTTGATGAGAATTTAAATTTAGAGTTTGTAATAGCAAATGGAGTAGTTTTAAAGGATAATGCAGGATACATAAAAAAAGGAACTTATGAGTAATTAAAGAGCTTTTAAGTAAAATTTAAATAAAATTAGGTCTTTTTTAATAAATTTAGTTGAAAGGAATTGCTGTGCCAACCATAAACCAATTGGTCAGAAATGAACGTAAGAAGGTGACTTACAAGTCAAAATCACCTGCACTTAAAGAGTGCCCACAAAGAAGAGGAGTTTGCACGAGAGTATATACAACTACTCCAAAAAAACCAAACTCAGCTTTGAGAAAAGTTGCCAAAGTTAGATTAACAAGTGGCTTTGAAGTTATTAGCTATATCGGTGGTGAGGGACACAACCTACAAGAACACAGTATCGTGCTAGTTCGCGGTGGTAGGGTTAGAGACTTACCAGGTGTTAAGTATCACATCGTTCGCGGCGCACTTGATACAGCTGGTGTTGCAAAAAGAACAGTTTCGCGCTCTAAATACGGTGCAAAACGCCCTAAGCCGGGTCAAGCAGCTAAGAAGTAAGAATTTAGGTTCGCAGATCAAGCTTTTAGTGGCTTAGATTTGAGTAAAATTTAGTAAAAATTTGAAGGAAAAATCAAATGAGAAGAAGAAAAGCCCCAGTTAGGGAGATTATGCCAGATCCAATATATGGCAACAAGGTAATCACTAAATTTATTAATGCATTGATGTATGATGGCAAAAAAAGCGTTGCTACTGAGATTATGTATGGCGCGATAAAGGCTATCGAGAAAAAAAGCGGCGATATAAAAGGTATTGATGTATTTAACGATGCTATCGAAAATGTTAAACCTATACTTGAAGTAAAATCACGCCGTGTGGGCGGCGCTACGTATCAAGTTCCAGTTGAGGTTCGCCCAGTTCGCCAACAAGCACTTGCTATTCGCTGGTTAATTACTTACGCTAGAAAAAGAAGCGAAAGAACGATGATAGATAAGCTTGCAAACGAGCTATTTGACGCTGCAAACTCAAAAGGTGCATCTTTTAAGAAGAAAGAAGATACATACAAAATGGCAGAAGCTAACAAAGCATTTGCTCACTATCGCTGGTAAGAAAGGCTTAATATGGCAGATAGAAAAACCCCATTACATATGGTTAGAAACATTGGTATCGCAGCTCACATTGACGCTGGTAAGACTACTACGAGTGAGAGAATTTTATTTTTCACTGGTATGAGCCATAAGATCGGCGAGGTACATGATGGTGCTGCGACTATGGACTGGATGGAGCAAGAAAAAGAGCGTGGCATTACTATTACATCTGCTGCGACGACTTGTTTTTGGAAAGACCATCAAATAAACCTAATCGACACTCCGGGACACGTTGACTTTACTATTGAGGTTGAGCGTTCTATGCGTGTTCTTGATGGTGCTGTTGCTGTATTTTGTTCAGTTGGTGGCGTTCAGCCTCAGTCTGAAACTGTTTGGAGACAAGCAAATAAATACCGCGTTCCAAGAATGGTTTATGTAAATAAAATGGATAGAATTGGTGCAAATTTCTATAATGTTGAAAACCAAGTTCGAACAAGACTAAAAGCTAATCCAGTACCTATCCAAATTCCTATCGGCGCAGAAGATGCTTTCCGTGGTGTTGTTGATTTGGTTACTATGAAAGCACTTGTTTGGGAAGATGATAAGAAACCAACTGATTACGCAGTTATCGAAATTCCAGCCGATCTTAAAGAAAAAGCAGAAGAATATAGAGCAAAGATGGTTGAAGCTGTTGCTGAAACAAGTGATGATTTGATGGAAAAATTCTTTGGTGGCGAGGAATTAACGGTAGATGAGATTAAAAAAGGCATTAAAGCAGGCTGCTTAAATATGACTATTGTTCCGATGATATGCGGAACTTCATTTAAAAACAAAGGTGTTCAGCCATTGCTTGATGCAGTAGTTGACTACCTGCCTGCGCCAGACGAAGTTGCGGCGATTAAAGGTGAGTATGAAGACGGTAGAGAAGTAACTGTAGAAAGCACTGATAATGGTGAATTTGCAGGTCTTGGCTTTAAGATTATGACTGATCCATTTGTTGGACAGCTTACTTTCGTACGCGTTTATCGTGGTCAATTAGAGAGCGGTAGCTACGCTTACAACTCAACAAAAGGCAAAAAAGAGCGTATTGGTCGTTTGCTTAAAATGCACTCAAACAAAAGAGAAGAAATCTCAGTTCTTCATGCTGGCGAGATAGGTGCTGTTGTTGGCTTAAAAGAGACTTTAACGGGCGATACTTTGGCAACAGAAAAGGATCCAGTAATCCTAGAGAGAATGGACTTCCCAGAGCCAGTTATTAGCGTTGCAGTTGAGCCAAAGACAAAAGCTGATCAAGAAAAAATGGCAATCGCTCTACAAAAACTAGCACAAGAAGATCCAAGTTTTAGAGTAAGTACAGATGAAGAGAGTGGTCAGACTATTATTTCAGGTATGGGCGAACTTCACCTTGAAATCATTGTTGATCGTATGCTTCGTGAATTTAAAGTTGAGGCAGAGGTTGGTCAGCCGCAGGTTGCTTATCGTGAAACTATCCGCAAAACAGTTGAGCAAGAGTATAAATATGCTAAGCAATCAGGCGGTCGCGGTCAGTACGGACATGTATTCTTGCGTATCGAGCCACTTGAAGCTGCTAGTGGTTTTGAATTTGTTAATGACATCAAGGGTGGTGTTGTTCCAAAAGAGTATATCCCAGCTGTTGAAAAAGGTTGTAAAGAGGCACTTCAAAACGGTATCCTTGCTGGCTATCCAGTTGAAGATGTTAAAGTTACGCTATTTGATGGAAGTTACCATGAGGTTGACTCATCTGAGATGGCATTTAAACTTGCAGCGTCTATGGGCTTTAAAGAGGGTGCAAGAAAAGCTGGTGCTGTTATACTTGAGCCGATGATGAAGGTTGAAGTTGAAACTCCGGAAGATTATATGGGTGATGTTATCGGTGATCTTAATAAGCGTCGCGGACAAATAAGCTCAATGGATGAGCGCAATGGTAACAAGATCGTTACAGCATTTTGCCCTCTAGCACAGATGTTTGGATACTCAACAGACCTAAGAAGCCAAACACAAGGTCGCGCTACTTACTCAATGGAATTTGATCACTATGAAGAAGTTCCAAAGAATGTTAGCGAAGAGATTATCAAAAAGAGAAACGGTTAATAAACCAAAATTTGGGCGGGAACTATCTCGCCCTTTATCTTATGCTATGTCCTCATAGCTCAGCTGGATAGAGCGCAAAATTCCTAATTTTGAGGCCACAGGTTCAAATCCTGTTGGGGACACTTTTGCTTTTTAAGTTTAAAATTATTATTAAAAATTCAGTTCTTTCTTTTAGAATATTTTAGGTAAATAATTTGATTAAATTTTATTTATAAAAAGGTGCTAAAATGCCTAAAAATTAAAGGAAAAAGATGAAAAAAACACTACTATTTTCAGCCTGCTGTGCAGTTGGAGCATTTGCTCAGATAAATGTTTTGCCAGCAACACCTGCAAATATCGAAAAATTTGAGCAAATAGTTGATATTAGAACTCCAGCTGAGTGGCGCGATACTGGGATTATAAATGGTGCAAAAACTATTGTTTTTAGTAAAGATAAAGAAAAATTTATTGAGGCTATAAAAGAGCAAGTGGATATAACTAAGCCGTTTGCTATAATCTGTAGAAGTGGTGGCAGAACCGCTTCTGCTGCCCAGATGCTTGATGAAGCGGATATGAATGTTACAAATTTAGATGGTGGCATGAATTTGCTTATCAAATCAGGCTATATGACTACCCCTTACAGTAAATAAACCTATCTACAGACCCCTTTTTAGGGTCTGTTTTTAGTTAAAAAATAAATTTGGTTTTAGTCTAAGCAAACAAGTAAAAGCCATAATAGCACTTTGCTCTCTTATATAATCTCTATCGCCTCTTAAAAAAAGTCTCTCTATAATCTGTGCTCCATCTTTTGCCATAGCTCCTACAAACACTGTTCCCACAGGTTTTTGAACGCTTCCACCGCCAGGACCAGCTATGCCACTAACAGCTATAGCAAAGTCGGCTTTGCTTGCATTTAAAGCCCCACTCATCATAGCTTGCACGCAAGCCTCACTCACTGCCCCATGTGTATTTAAAATTTCCTCATCTACACTTAGCCACTCATTTTTTATATGATTTGCATAGGTTATAAGTGAGCCATCAAAAACGCTAGAAACCCCATCAATGCTTGCAAATTTGCTAGCTAAAAGCCCAGCCGTACAAGACTCTGCAAATGTAATGCTCTTATCATTTTCTTTTAATTTTTTAGCAACAAAACTATAAATATCGGCACTATCTATAAATTTTTGTGAAAATAAATTTTTGACTGCTTGTAAAAACTGCTCTAAGTTGCTATTTTTATCATCTTTTTGAGCTCTGATTAAAAGCAGGTTAGGCGATATTTCGCTTAAAATTATACTTATTTTATAAGGGCTAGCGACAGGGTCTAGTAAAATTTTTGCACTATCTTTGTCCATATCAAGAAGGCTAAAATATGTCACTTCTTGCTCAAACGGCATTAAAATTTCAGCCATTTTTTTTGTTGGTGTAGAGTTTATCAAATTTATAAAACTGTTGTTTATGTTTATCAAAAAGCTACCTTCTTTGACATCACTAGCATCTTTAATAGCAAGTGTTTCGCCCACTAATTCAAGCCCATTTCCAGAGAGTGTGGAGAGGATCTTTGCCATTGTTGAGTAGCTTTCGTCAGAACAACATATACAAATTTTTTCAAAGTCCTTTGCCAGAGTTTCCACAACAAAAAGCAGCTCACTATCCTTACTTTGAAATTTTACAACCCCAAGCTCTCCAAAATGTGCCTTATATGCGTCAAAAATATAGCTTAAATATGGCTTATTTATTTTTAAATCATCGCCTATAACGAGTAAAATATGCTTCATTTTGCTCTCCTTTTTTATTTAAGATTATAGCCTAAATTTCAAAAAATAGAGCTTTTTCAGTGCGATTTAACAAGAATTTGGCTAAAATTGGCAAATTTTATAACATTAAGGCATATTATATGGACTACAAAGAGACCCTACTACTTCCAACGACAGAATTTCCGATGCGTGGTAACTTGCCAGAAAATGAGCCAGCTAGGCTTTCCTCATGGTATGGTGAGCGAAAAATTTATGAAAAAATGAAGCAAAAAAGGCAAAATGCCACTAAAAGCTTTGCTATACATGATGGACCTCCGTATGCAAACGGACACCTTCATATAGGTCATGCGTTAAATAAAATTTTAAAAGATATCATTACAAAAACTCACTACTTTTTTGGTGAAAATATCTGCTATGTACCAGGCTGGGACTGTCACGGACTCCCTATAGAACAGCAAGTTGAAGTTAAACTTGGCGAGTCAAAAAAGACAATGAGTAAGAGTCAAATCCGCGAGCATTGTCGTGCGCACGCGAGAGAATTTATAGATATTCAAAGAGATGAGTTTAAGACGCTTGGAATTATTGGCGACTTTGAAAACCCATATTTGACTATGAAATTTGAGTTTGAGGCTGACATCTACCGCGCACTTTGCGAGATAGCAAAAAGAGGGCTACTTATAGAGCGAAGTAAACCTGTTTACTGGAGCTGGGCGGCAAAGTCTGCGCTTGCTGAGGCTGAGGTTGAGTATGAAGATAAAGAGGATTACAGCATTTATGTGGCGTTTGAGCTTGGCAGTGAGGCACTCTCAAGGCTTGGTGTGAGTGAGGCTAAGGCTGTTATATGGACGACTACACCTTGGACTTTGCCTGCAAATCAAGCTATTAGCCTAAGTCCTAGCGAGCCATATGTTTTAACTCAAGATGGATTGATATTAGCCGCTGTGTTACTTGAAAATTTAACCAAGCTTGGCATAACAAATGGCGAGATAAAGACAGAATTTAGAGCTGAAATCCTAGTCGGAAGTAGTGCGATAAATCCACTAAATGGCAGAGAGAGCTTATTTTTAACTGGCGATCATGTTACTATGGACGGTGGAACAGGGCTTGTGCACACTGCGCCTGGACACGGCGAGGATGATTATTATGTATGCCTTAAAAATGGCATAACTGATGTTATTATGCCTGTAGATGATGGTGGCTGCTACGATTCTACGCTAAAAGTTAAAGGACTTTTTAGCGCCGATGTAGTTGATGAGTTTGTTGGGCTTCATATATTTAAGGCAAATGATAAAATTTTAGAGCTATTGGGCGATGCGCTACTTCACTCATCAAAATTTATACACTCATATCCACACTGCTGGCGAACACACAAACCAGTTATCTACCGCGCAACAAAGCAGTGGTTTATCGTTATGGATGATGCAAAGCTTGATAAAAAGACGCTTCGTCAAACGGCGCTTTCCGAGCTAGAAAAGGTTAAATTTTATCCAGCTGTTGGTATCAAGCGTATCGGTAGCATGATAGAAAATCGCCCAGACTGGTGTATCTCACGCCAGCGTGACTGGGGTGTACCAATAGCATTTTTTAGACACAAAGAGACAAAAGAGCCTATATTTGATGCTGATATACTTGAAAATGTGGCTAAAATTTTTGATGAGAAGGGCGCTGATGCTTGGTGGGATCTAAGTGTGCCAGAGCTTTTACCAGCCAGCTCAAAGTACAAACCAGAAAATTTAGAAAAAGTTATGGATATACTTGATGTTTGGTTTGATAGTGGCTCTACTTGGAGGGCTGTGCTAAATAGTCAAAACTATGACGCTGGCGAGTACCCGTCAAGTATGTATCTGGAGGGTTCAGATCAGCATCGTGGCTGGTTTCAAAGCTCACTTTTGGTAAGTACGGCTGTAAATTCTCACGCCCCATACAAAAGCGTCTTAACACATGGTTTTACTGTTGATGAAAATGGACAAAAGATGAGCAAGTCAAAGGGTAATGTCGTAGCTCCACAAGATGTTGCAAAGACTTATGGGGTTGAAATTTTACGCCTTTGGGTTGGACTTAGTGATTATTCAAGTGATTTAAAGATTAGCGATGGAATTTTAAAGCAAGTAAGCGAGCAGTACCGAAAGATACGAAACACTATACGCTTTTTACTAGCAAATGTTAATGACTTAAAAAGCTTATCAAGCGAATTTACCTTGCTTGATAGATGGATACTTGCAAGGGCTAAAAGGGCGTTTGATGAGTGCGAGAAATGCTTTAAGAGCTATGACTTTTCAAAAGGTTTTAATATTTTATTAAATTTCCTTTCAGCTGATCTAAGTGGCATCTATCTTGATGTTTGCAAAGATCGTCTTTACTGTGATGCAAAAGATAGCAAAAGACGCAAAAGTGCTCAAACTGCGATGGCTCTTATAACCCGCTCACTTTTACCACTTATAGCTCCAACGCTTACTTATACTGTTGATGAGGTTATGGAGTATGCTCCAGATATCGTTAAAAACGGCTCAATAGATGCTTTTGATCTTGTTTGTGAGCCGATAAAATTTGATGATAGCTTTGATGATGAGCTACTTTTTGTAAGCCGTGAGAAATTTTTTGAACTTATAGACGCTTTGAAAAAAGATAAAAAGATAAAAACTACACTAGAACTTGTGATAGAGAGCACTTGTGAGCGAATTTTAAGTTATGATATGGACGAGGTTGCAGATATTTATATGGTAAGCTCGGTTAGAAAATTTAGCGACAAAGAGGCACTTTGTGAGTTTGAAGTTGATGGTGAGAAATTTAAAATAGTTTTAAGTGATGAGCATAAATGTCCAAGATGTTGGAAATTTAATGCCACTACTGCCGATGGTGTTTGCCCAAGATGTCAAGAGGTTTTAGACAGTGCTAAGTGAGCCTATAAGCTTTTCTTTTATCATAGCGACAATAGTTGCAGTGTGTGCTTTAACTGCCATTGGGATAATTTTTGTAAATAAATTTAAGGATAATAGATGATAACTTTAAAAGAGGCTTTAAAGCTCTCTGGCGAGGAGATAAAGGCTCTTCGTTCTGAGCTTGAAACAAAAATTTTTAAACAAAAAGAGCTTGGCGCATATGTCGAACAGCTAGCAAATTTACCACTCGCAAAGCTTGGAGAAGGTGTGCCAGTAGCGATAAAAGATAACATACAGGTTAAAGATTGGGCGATAACTTCTGCTTCAAAAATTTTGCAAGGCTATATCGCGCCCTATAATGCAACTGTTATACAAAAGATGTTGACTGCAAATTTATCACCATTTGGTAGAACAAATATGGATGAATTTGCTATGGGAAGCACGACTGAAAGTAGTTTTTATGGACAAACCCTAAATCCCCTAAACCACGCTCATGTTCCGGGCGGTAGCTCTGGTGGTTCGGCAGCTGCTGTTGCCTCTGGGCTTGCTGTTGCTGCACTTGGCTCAGACACAGGCGGCTCTATACGCCAGCCAGCGGCATTTTGTGGCTGTGTAGGTTTTAAGCCAACTTACGGTAGAGTGAGTCGCTATGGGCTTGGAGCTTACTCAAGCTCGCTTGATCAGATAGGGCCGATAACACAAAATGTAGAGGATGCGGCGATACTTTATGACATTATCGCAGGGCATGATGAGCATGATAGCACGAGCGTAAATTTGCCTTGCGAAAGCATTGCTGATAAGATAAGCTCAAGCAGGAAGCTAAATATCTGCGTTATACAAAACTATGTAAATAACGCAAGTGATGAGACAAAAAACGCCCTTTTAAAGGCAGTGGAAATTTTAAAATCAAACGGACATACCATAAACTACGCAAATTTTGAGGATTCAAAGTATGATGTGGCGACTTACTATATCATCGCAACTGCTGAAGCAAGCGCAAATTTAAGTCGTTATGATGGTGTGAGATATGGACGCAGAGCTGAGGCTAAAAATCTAAAAGAGCTTTATGAAAAGTCGCGCTCTGAGGGCTTTGGTGATGAGGTTAAGAGAAGAATTTTGCTAGGGACTTTTGTATTAAGTAGTGGGTATTATGACGCTTATTATATAAAGGCACAAAAGGCTAGGGCGCATATTAAAGCCCAGTATGAGAAAATTTTGGCTGATAATGACCTTATTCTCATGCCAGTCGCACCTACGACTGCACCTAAATTTGGAGCGATGAAAGATCCGCTGACTGCGTATTTAAGCGATATTTATACTATCAGCGTTAATCTTGCTGGACTTCCAGCCATCTCAGTTCCTGTTGGCAAAGATTCAAGTGGGTTAAATATCTCGGCTCAGCTTATAGGTAGGGCTTATGATGAGCAGGGCGTGATAGACGGGGCATATAGCTTGGAAAATTTAATAAAAGGATAAAATGATGAAAGTAGTAAAAAGGGCTTTGACATTTGATGATGTGTTGCTAGTTCCGCAATATAGCGAAATTTTACCAAAACAAGTCGATATAGCCACTCGTTTTAGCAAAAATGTAACTTTAAATATCCCAATCGTATCAGCAGCCATGGACACAGTAACTGAACACCGTGCTGCTATCATGATGGCAAGGCTTGGAGGCATTGGAGTTATTCATAAAAATATGGACATCCAAAGCCAAGCAAAAGAGGTAAGGCGCGTTAAAAAGAGCGAAAGTGGCGTCATCATAGATCCTATATTTATAAGCCCAGACGCCACTGTCGGCGAGGCTTTAAATTTAATGTCTGAGCTACATATTTCTGGTGTTCCAGTGGTTGATAGTGAGCATAAATTGATAGGAATTTTAACCAACAGAGATCTGCGTTTTGAAACAAATAAAACAACTCTTGTCAAAGAGCGCATGACAAAAGCACCGCTTATTACCGCACCAAAAGGCTGCACGCTTGATGATGCAGAGAAAATTTTTAGTCAAAATAGAGTAGAGAAGCTACCTATCATAGATAAAGATGGTAGATTGGATGGGCTTATAACCATAAAAGATCTTAAAAAGCGAAAAGAGTACCCAAATGCAAATAAGGATGCTTATGGTAGATTACGCGTAGCAGCAGCAGTTGGCGTTGGGCAACTTGATAGGGTTGAGGCTCTTGTAAATGCTGGTGTTGATGTTATTGTTATGGATTCGGCTCACGGTCACTCAAAGGGCATTATCGATACATTAAAAGAGATAAAGTCAAAATTTACTGTTGATGTTGTTGTTGGAAATATCGCCAATCCAGCAGCTGTCAAAGACCTAGCCGAGGCTGGTGCGGACGGTATAAAGGTAGGTATTGGGCCTGGCTCTATCTGTACTACTCGTATAGTTGCAGGTGTTGGCGTTCCGCAAGTTTTTGCTGTTGATGAGTGTTCGCAAGAAGCTAGAAGATATGATATACCGATTATAGCAGATGGTGGTATAAAGTATTCAGGTGATGTGGCAAAAGCACTTGCTGCTGGGGCTAGTTGCGTTATGGCAGGTAGCTTGCTTGCAGGATGTGAGGAGACACCAGGCGAGATTATAACCTTTCAAGGTCGCCAGTATAAGGGCTACCGAGGCATGGGCTCTATCGGCGCGATGACAAAAGGTAGTTCTGATCGCTATTTTCAAGAAGGCACAGCCCAAGATAAGCTAGTGCCAGAGGGTATTGAGGGCAGGGTGCCTTTTGCTGGTAGTATGAAAGATGTTATCCATCAGCTAGTTGGCGGGCTTAGAAGTTCGATGGGATACATGGGTTCAAAAGATATACCAACACTTTGGGAGAGGGCTGAATTTGTTGAGATTACAAGTGCAGGGCTAAAAGAGAGCCATGTGCATGATGTTGTTATAACGCAAGAAGCACCAAACTATAAAGTAAATTAATGCTCTCATTAAAAACTGGCAGGCGAAAATTTTGTGAACCGCTCTATCTTGAGAGCGGCCGAATTTTGCCAGAATTTGAGCTAGTTTATGAGACTTATGGTAGTCTAAATAAAGACAAAAGTAATATTGTAGTTGTTTGTCATGCTTTAACTGGCAGCCATCATGTTGCTGGGCGATATGAGGGTGAGAGCAAATTTGGTTGGTGGGACGGACTTGTTGGAAGTGCCAAGGGTGTTGATACGGACAAATTTTTTGTTATTTGCGTTAGCATACTTGGCTCTTGCTATGGTTCGACCTCTGCGTTAAGTATCGAACCAGGCACTAACAAGCAATATCGCCTAAATTTCCCAGTCTTAACGATAAGTGATGTGGTAAAGGCGCAGATAAAGCTTTTTAATGAGCTTGGTATTACGCATGCGCATGCAGTTATTGGCGGTAGTTTGGGGGGCATGCAGGCGCTTTGCTTTGCAATAGAATTTCCAGAATTTGCTAAACATACTATCATTTTAGCCAGCACTTATCAAACTAAACCTTGGGCGATAGCTTTTAATAAAATAGCCATAGAAGCGATAAAAAATGATCCAGCATTTAAAGGCGGAAACTACGATGAAAAAACTATCCAAGAGCAAGGACTTTTGGGGCTTGCTTATGGTCGTATGGCTGGGCATATTAGCTTTTTACATCCAAGCTCAATGGATGAGAAATTTGGCAGAACATATGCACAAACAGATGGACTTTATGAGCTTTTTGGAAGATTTTCAGTCGATACTTACATGGAGTATAACGGCTATGGTTTTCCAAAGCGCTTTGATCCGTTAAGCTATCTTTATATAACAAAAATGATGAACATATTTGACTGCACTCGTCATTACGATACACTAGAAGATGCGCTAAGACCTATAAGGTCGCATTTGACGCTTATTTCATTTAGTGGGGATTTGCTTTTTCCGCCAAAATGCATGAGTGAAATTTATGATGTATTTTGCGATATGGGTAGAGCCAAACAGTGCGAATATATCGAGATAAACAGCGATTATGGGCATGATGCGTTTTTAGTGGAGATAGATAAATTTGATATGTATATAAAACGCGCACTTGAAAAAAAATAAAGGAAAAGATATGAATGAGCAAACTTTTGAAGATAAGATAAAAATGGCGGAAGAAATTTTGGCAAAACTTGACAAAGAGGAGTTAAATTTACAAGAGAGCCTTGCCTTACATAAACAAGGAAAAGCCCTGCTTGATGAGGCTAGAGTAATGCTTGAAAGTGCAAAACTTAGTATAGAGCAAGTTGATGAGTAAGATTGCGATTTTACAGTTAGCCACACTGCCGTTAAGCGACGCCAGGCTTGATTATTACCTTAAAATTTGTAAGGATAGGGGAGCTAAGCTCGTTGTGCTTGGAGAATATGTCCTAAATAGCTTTTTTAAAGAGCTTGAAAATATGCCAAAAAATATCATAAAACAGCAAAGCGATGAAAAAAAACGCACACTTTGTGAGCTATCTAAACGATATGAGCTAAGCATTATAGCTCCACTTGTGGTTTTTAATGCAAAAGGTTTTTTAAAAGGTTTTGCAAAGTTTACAAATGGTTCATATAAATTTACCCAGCAACAAATTTTAATGCCCTACACGCACTGGAATGAGGCTAAATTTTTTACTAATAAAATGGGTGAAAAGCTCGATTTTTTAAGTTTTAAGTTTGAAAATTTAAGAGTTGGCGTGATGAGTGGATATGAGGCTTATTTTGATGAAAGTTTTGCTAGTTTTAAAGCACATCTTGATTTACTAATCGTTCCTACTGCAAGTACTTTTGAGAGCAATGCGCGCTGGGACAAGCTTTTGCGACTTCGTTCACTTACGCAAGGCATGTATGTAGCTAGAGTAAATCGCATAGGTGCATATAAGCCAAAACCAAAGCAAAATGATAAAAAACCACAAAATGAGATATGGAAATTTTATGGAGATAGTTTTGTATGCAATGCTCTTGGCGAGATACAAAACAGACTTGGTGATGAAGAGGGAATTTTGATATTTGATATAGATAAAAAAGAGCTTGCAAACCAAAGGGCTATATGGGGCTTTGGCTCTATAAAAAATAAGCTAAAGGTGTGAGATGTTGCGCTGTACATGGGCTAATAAAAGCGAGCTTGACATCTATCATCACGATCATGAGTGGGGTAAGGTGCTAAAGGATGAGAATAAATTTTTTGAGATGATAAGCCTTGAGTGTTTTCAGGCTGGGCTTAGTTGGTCTGGTATATTAAAAAAGCGATCAGCGATGAGAACAGCATTTGATAACTTTGATGCTAGCAAAATAGCACTTTATGATGATGATAAGATAGAAAAATTTATGCAAGATAGCACGCTTATAAGAAACCGAGCAAAGCTAAAAGCACTTGTGTCAAATGCTAAAGTTTATCTTGAGATAAAGGCTGAGTTTGGCGGGTTTTATGAGTATTTATGGCAAAATTTGCTAGTAAAATTTGATCCTAAATTTAATCAAAAGCAGATTATTAACCACTATAACGACGCTTTGCAAATCCCAGCCACAACACCTATGAGTGATTTTGTTACCAAAGAGCTTAAAAAGCGAGGGTTTAAATTTCTAGGCTCAACTAGCGTTTACGCACTACTTCAAAGTGTTGGTGTGGTAGATGATCATCTGGATTGGTGTTTTTGCAAGGGCAAAGGCAGCGAGTAAATTTGAGTTTTAAAAAGGATAAAATTTGAAAAAAGTTCATTTTATAGGCATTGGCGGTATAGGTATATCGGCGATTGCTAGATTTTTAAATGAAAAAGGATATACGATAAGTGGCTCAGATATCAAAGAGAGTAAAACCACACAAGAGCTTAGAGCTGAGGGGATAGAGGTCATAACGCCACACTGCAAAGAGGCGATAAAAGATCAGGATTTTGTTGTTTATTCAGCAGCTATTAAGCCTGAGAATATCGAGCTAGCTGAGGCAAAATCTAAAAATATACAGTGCTATTCGCGTAAGGAAATTTTGCCATTTGTATTAAATGATAAAAAGGTATTTTCAGTTGCTGGCGCACACGGCAAAAGCACCACATCAGCAATGCTTTCAAGCCTTATAGAGGGCTCAGCTATCATTGGCGCAGTCTCAAAACAGTTTGGCTCAAATATGCGCTATGCTCCAAGCGAGAATGTCGTTTTTGAAGCCGATGAGAGCGATAGTAGTTTTCTTAACTCAAACCCATATCTAGCTATCGTCACAAATGCTGAGCCTGAACATATGGAGCATTATGATTATGATATTGAGAAATTTTATGCAGCATATCGTGGCTTTTTAGAGCGCGCAAAAGTGCGTGTGATAAATGCAGAAGATGAGTTTTTAAGCACGCTAAAGCTTGACGCTATCCGCCTTTATCCAAGTATTGATATCACTGATATGACGATGGTTGTGCGTGATTATCAGCCATATACTAGCTTTAACCTTAAACATCTTGGGCGTTTTGAGGCTTATGGTATGGGCGAGCATATAGCTATTGACGCTAGTCTTGCCATACTTGCTGCTCTTGATGAGATTTCACTAAAACAAGCTAAACAAAATTTTGCTGCTTATAAAGGGATAAAAAAGCGTTTTGATATACTTTTGGCTAATTCAAATTTTGTCTTAATAGATGACTATGCACACCATCCAACAGAGATAAAAGCCACGCTTACATCGGCTTTTGAATATGCAAAACTGCTTGGGCTTTCTCGTATCGTTGCAGTTTTTCAGCCACATAGATATACAAGGCTAAGTGCAAATTTGCAAGGCTTTAAAGAGTGTTTTAAGGGTGTTGATGAGCTTGTTATACTTCCTGTTTATGCTGCGGGAGAAATGCCAGTGGATATAGACATGAAGGCTGAATTTAAGGAGTATAACGCTGTTTTTACGGATCGTGTTGAGCGAACGCAAGATGGGCTTGAGTTTATCGATGAGTTTGGTGTAAAAAATCGTCTAGCCGATGGTCTTGTGATAGGCTTTGGTGCGGGCGATATTAGTGTACAACTTCGTGGTGGTTTTTAATGAGTGAAATTTTAGAGCAGATAGAGTGCGAAAATGAGCTTGAGAGTGATAAAAACACTCAGGAGCTAGAAGAAATTTCAGAGACTTTGCCAAAAACAATGCAAGCAGATGAGATAGGCGATGACAAAGAAATTTTAGAAAATTTTGATGTTCAAAATGAGGGCAAAATTTTAGAACTTATAGCCACAAAAAAGCTTGAAAGTTTACAGATAACAAACCTTATAAAACTTAATAAAAAAGATATAAATATAGCTTTAGCTCGCTCTCAAAAGCTAGATAAAGAGCAAATTTTGCTTATGTTGCCAGATGCGGTTTATATGGCGGTAAAGTTTTTACTAGCTCAAGAAGCCACAAAGGATATAAAGGAGCATATTATCTCTAAAATGCAAGAAAAGCCAACCATTTATAAAGAAATTTTAATAGAGCTTGGTGTTTTGCAAGGAGTGCAAAGTGATTCGTGAGATTGCGTTTTTTGCTGGTATTGCGCTATTTTTAGTGGCGATTTGGATGATAAAAGATGAAAGTATTAGTAAAAAGGCAAAAACCATTATAACGGTTGGTTTTTTTATAACCGGCATTTTTGCCTATCTTTATGAGAGTGAAGTTAGCAAAAAAGAGAGCAAAAATGCCTTGCTCTTAGGAGCTTTTAATCAAGGTAAGACGCTAGTTTGCGCAGATAAAAAAGTTGATAAAATGCGATTTAACTATGAATTTGGCACAGCTTGTTTTATGCCAAAGCGTGAATTTGCAGAGTTAAATGGTGTTATTGTTAAAATTTCAGATTGTGAGCTAGCAAGTGAGTGAGCAAGAAAACAAACTTGAAGCGATTATAGCAAAGCTTGATCTGGGCGAGTATTTTGAGAAATTTGGCTCATTTTTAGCCAGAGATAAGCCACTTTTTTTAGCTGGAGATAGCAAAATTCACTTTGAAAATATCAGCGAGCTTTCACGCCATGAGTTTGAGTCGCCACAAAAAAGTATAGATCTTAGTGATGCGCTTATGAGACTTAGCAAACAAGCCACTTTGCATATTAGCGAGATATATGAATTTGCAAAAATTTTGCGCTATTTTGGTTATTTGCGTACTCTTGGTTTTGATGCAAGACTTGGTGAGTGGCTTGCAAAGATACAAATACCAGAGTCCATGAGTGAGCTTGCAAAGAGTTTTGATAAGGACGGTGAGCTTAAAGATAGTGTTGATGAGCGTTTTGGTGCTTTAAAGATAGCTTTTGCTAGCAAAAAACAGCAGATAGAAAGTGAGCTAAAGCGCATTATTTGCTCAAAAAGTATCACTCCATATCTTGTTGATACGCAGGTGCATTTTATAAACTCACAAGAGGCGTTGCTTGTGCGAGGTGGTTTTAATCACGCTTTAAAAGGTGTTGTCATTGCCAGAAGCTCGAGCGGATATTTTTATGTAACTCCAAGCGCTATAGAGCGTCTAAAAAAGGAGCAAAGCGAGCTTTTGGATAAGCGCGAGGAGATTATTTATGAGCATTGTAAGCGGCTTAGCTTGGCGATGTCAAAGTCTTTGTTGTTTTTAAAATTTATAAATAGCGCGTTTGATCAGTTTGATGCCTATCAAGCACGAGTAATGATGGCAAAAAGAGCTGATTTTAATTTTATTTTAAGTGATAATTCAAGCGATATTATACTAAATGAATTTGCCCATCCAGCACTTAAAAACCCAAAACGAGTTAGCGTAAATTTTGCTAAAAAAGTGCTTTTGATAACTGGCGTAAATGCGGGCGGAAAGTCTATGCTTTTAAAATCCATCATCACAGCAAGTTTTTTAGCTAAGTATCTTTTGCCGTTTGCCATTAACCCAAAAGGCTCCAAAATAGGCACTTTTAAAGAATTTGACGCGATTATTGAAGATCCTCAAAATGTGCGAAATGACATCTCGACATTTGCGGGAAGGATGCTTCATTTTTCAAAGCTTTTTAACAAAAAGTCGCTACTTATCGGCGTTGATGAGATAGAGCTTGGTACGGACTTTGAAGAGGCTGCTAGCCTTTATGGCGTCATCATAGAACGGCTTATAGCCCAAGATATAAAGCTTATCATCACAACGCACCATAAGCGTTTGGCGATGTTACTTTCTAAAAATGATGAAGTTGAGCTAGTTGCCGCACTTTATGATGAGATGGCTCAGCGTCCAAAATTTGAATTTTTAAAAGGCACCATAGGCAAGTCTTACGCTTTTGAAACAGCACAAAGATATGGCATACCAGTAAATTTAGTATCTGATGCAAAGCAAATTTATGGACTTGAGAAGGAAAATTTAAATGAGATCATCACAAAAACGCTAAATTTAGAGAGTAAACTAAAAGATGAGCTTGATGAGGTAAGCAAAAAAGAGAAAAAGCTAGCTAACCTTATAGATGAATTAAAAGAGCAAAAAGAGCGTGAGCAAAAGCGTATCGATGGGATCGTTAGTCGTCTTGAAAAAGAGTATTTTCACGCTATAAATGAGGCAAAAAAAGCAGTAAATTTAGCCGATACAAAAGATAAGCAACGAGCTATAAATAAAGCTAACGAGAGCAAAAAAGCTATCCAAAAACCAAAAGCAGAAAAATTTGAAGAGCTAAAAGTAGGCGATAGTGTAAAATATGGCAATGTAAAAGGCATTGTTCAAAGTATTGCAAAAGATGAAGCTGTAGTACTTAGTGAGGGGATAAGGCTTCGTTTGCCACTAACGCAGTTGCGCAAAAACGGTGCACCAGTCATTACTCCAAAGCCAGCAGTAAAGCTTGATGTGGATAGGCCAAAGAAAGCAAGTGTTACTCTTGATTTGCATGGTTTAAGAGCGGATGAGGCTATCGAAAGACTGGATAAATTTATCTCAGATAGCCTAGTTTTAGGTTTTGATGAGGTGCAGGTTTATCATGGTATAGGCACTGGAAGGCTTGCTTGGGCGGTTAAAAATTTTCTAAAATCACATCCGAGCGTGAAAGGCTTTAGTGATGCTCCTCCCAATCAAGGCGGCTTTGGGGCAAAGATTATACGACTTTAAAGGCTTAAATTGAAGAAAAATTTAAATTTTCAGTTAAAAGGTGCTATAATATAGCAAAATAACAAGGTGAAACTGTGAACGAAAAGTATAAACTATATCGATACAATGGTATGATGTTTGTTGGTTTTTGGCTCATTTTTATAGCCTGTATTATAAATGGACTGATATTTTACTTTAAGTACTCTCAAGCTAAAAGTGATGTATATATCGACTATAAGCAGCGTGCTGTTTTTGTTATGGAGGGCATAACAGGTAGGCTGAATTTAGAAAACGACTCTAGCCAGCTTACAAAACTTGATGAAATTTATAAAGACTTAAATTTACCGTATCAAACATATCTTTTAAAATTTGATGCTGGCGGTGTTTTACGAGTTGTATCAACGCCAGATGCTCAGTTTCAACCAGGCGATGAGTTTGTACATCATGGTTGTGGAAATGACCTTGCTTCACATAATTTTAACAACAAATACACACACAAAGTAATGCACCCAGAAAATAGAGTTAGCATGTGTATTTTTCAAAGGGCCGGAGAGTATATATTTGGCTTTAATTACATCTTTTCTCAAACTTTAAGTGGCATGGATGACCCTGACTTTAAAGAGTGGCTGATAAAAAATATGTCTATCTCTTTTATCGCAAGCTCAAGCACGGCATTTATGGCATTTGTTTGGTATGCTTGGATCTCTATGAGATTTTTAAGGCTGCGTGAGAAATTTGTTAGCCACAAAAAAAGATCCATAAGGTCGCTAAAATCAGCTAAAAATAATCTTTACACTGATCCACTTACTGGAATTTTAAATAAAAATGCCTTAGAAAATGATATCGCTACTAGCAAAAAACCAAAGATAATCGTTCTTGATATAGATGACTTTGGTAGGATGAACACATACTATGGAAAAATAGTTTGCGATAGGCTTCTTTTGTATCTTACTGAGCTTCTTCGTGAATTTGCAAAAAATGAAAATATGAAGCTTTATACCATATCAGCAGATCAGTTTGTTTTGTTTGAAAATGGAGATTTTTTCATAGATAGATACGAGGATTTAGCCAATGAGCTTAAAAATCGCTTTAAAGGCAGGATAGTAACCATAAAAGATGAAAATGGCGAAAATATCGATATAGAAATTCACACAACTATAGGTTTTGCTCTTGATAAAGATGATACTTTGATGAAAGCTTTGACAGCTTTAAAGATGGCAAAACTACTTAAAAAAGACTTTGTTTGCTACTTTAAAGGGCTAAATAAATCAGACGAGTATGCTGAGCAGATAAGCCGCTCAAATATCATTCGCAAGGCTATCATAAACAACAATATCGTGCCGTTTTATCAGCCTATTTATGATATAAACTCTCAAATCGTTAAGTATGAGTGTTTGATTCGTATAATGGATAGTGGGGAGATTATCTCGCCATACATCTTTTTATCAACCTCAAAGCAGATAAAGCGCTATGCTGAACTGCAAAAGATGATAATTTCAAAGGCGGTTGAGCGACTAAACGAAAATGAAAATTTAGTTCTCTCCGTAAATTTAAGTGGTAGAGATATGATAGATGGCGATGTTAGCATGCATGTTGTAAGGTTGCTTAATCAGTTTAGTGTCGCTGAGAGATTAGTCTTTGAGATAGTTGAAGATGAAAATATCGAAAATGCTGAGCGTATTGAAAATTTCATAGACAAGGTCAAAAATATGGGCGCAAAGATAGCCATCGATGACTTTGGCTCTGGATACTCGAATTTCTCATATATACTAAAACTAAACCCAGACTACATCAAGATCGATGGCTCTATCATCAAAAATATCGACACAAACAAAGACTCATATACTATAACTCGCGCTATAGTGACATTTGCTAAAGATCTTGGTATTAAAACTATCGTAGAATACATCCACTCAAAAGAGGTTTTTGACATCTGTAAAGAGCTTGGCGTTGATGAGTATCAAGGCTTTTACCTTGGTGCTCCAAGCGATAAGACAATGTAAATACTAAGTTGCTAGGGCTTTAGTCTTGGCGACTTATTTTTCACAAAGCTATAAATATTTTTTAAATTCGGACGATATTTAGCCTAGTATTTTCATTAAAAAGGATTTATGATGAATATTACAGAGTCTATGGCGGCATTAAATTTAGGATATATCAGCTCAAGCTCACTGCAAAAAGTCACAAATATAGATAAGATAGACCTTCAATTAGAGCAGCAAACCGCATTAAAAAATAGCGTAAAAACACAAATTTTAGAAAGCCTAAATGCCACGATCTCAGGCTCAAGAATAAATGACACACAAAGCAAAGAGCTTGGCTCAAGTCTTGCTAGATACGCAACTTTAAGTAAAGATGGAGCGGTTTTAAGTGGCGTGGTAGAATCTCCTACAAGATATGAAATTTCAAATGGCATAGATACGCATAGTTATTTTGAGCAAATAGGCGCAAGCGACTTTCACATGTCTGTTTATGATGATAAAAACGCTATATTTGCCGAAAATAGAACTGCGATCGTTTCAGCCGATACTAAAATTCACAACATTAATGAGTATGGTCTTTCAAGTATATTAAAAACAGCTTATGGCGATGTTAAGGTCTTTTTTGACCCCTTTGATGATGGCGATAAAATGGGGGCAGGAGAGATAAATGCAAATATGTATCTTATAAATTTTGATACCACAGGAGATGGTGTCTTGGATATAAATGATGAAAATTTTAGTAAATTAAAAGTTCGCGGTTATGATATTGATGGCAATGAAAAAGTAGCTCGTCTAAGTGATGTTGTTCGTCAGATAAATCTCGTAGATTTTATAAAAACAGAGATTATAAACAAAAACCAAGAAAACATAAAAGCGCATAATGCCGATATGAAAAATATATTAGCGGACTATCTAATTGATCCAAATAAATTTGACTATCGTATAAGTCACAATGCCTCAAATCCTTACGCCCTTTTTAAACCAGAGTATCGCTATAAAGAGATGAGTGAGGCTGAGACAGATGAGCTTTTTAGTAAACTTGCTGGACCTGATGGCTGGATAAATTTGCGTGGAAATGGTGTTTTTCATGAAAAAAGTCAGTATATAAATTTTGCCTACGCAAAGCTAAATTTAGATGGAAAAGAGATGTTAAACGAGTTTAATTCAATCATCTCAGAAAAAAATGCAAATAAGAGAGAGTTTTCTTATATTAATTACCAAAAACAGAGTTTTATGACTTTTTATAAAGACTACAAATCTGAGCTTAATGAGCATAATGAGAAAATTTCAAAACTTTCAAACGAGCTAAAAAGCAGCGGTCTTAGTGATGCTGATGAGCTTATTAAAAAACTTAGCTCTACCAAGTCAGCAAGGCTAAATGCTATGGAGCGTGAATTTGAGCAAAATACTGGCATGAAAATGAGCTTAAGAAATTTAGAGAGCTTAAAGCGTCGCTTTGATAATGACCCAAAAGGCTCAGCCCACGCCTTAAAAGATACTGACGCAGTTGTTGCGATGAAGCGTGAAAATGATGGCAGAATAAGGCTAAAATTTGATAGTGGCAGGGAGCTTGTGGTCGATAAGATATATGAAGATACAGGCAAACTAAATGATGTGCAAAATGGCAAAAGAAAGAGTGCTTTTGTCAAAAAGTTAGACATCAAGATAGCTCCAGTACCAGAGCTTGGTGTGCAAAATTTATCTAAAACGCTAATAGAGGCTGAGTTTAAAGCTTTTTGGGAGCTTGGAGTGAATGAGTTTAAGATGGGTGAATATGATAGTAAATTTTATCTCATGGCACAAAAGCTAAATCAAAACGAGCTTTTTACTCTTTCAAGTCTTGAAAGGCTTTTTAATAATGATCTCATCAAATTTAGCGAGATAAAACCAGAGGATAAATTTTATCAAAAGATAGATGTTTATGTCTAAAATTGGCTTATTTTGATATCAAAATGTTTCCTAAAATGTGTTATAATGTCAAACAAAAAGGAGCAGATATGGTCAAAAAAACTAAAATCGTAGCTACACTAGGACCAGCAAGCGATAGCATAGAAACTATGGAACGCATGGTAAAAGCAGGAGTAAATGTCTTTCGTCTAAATTTTAGCCACGGCACGCATGAGTATCACAAGCAAAATATAGATAAAATTCGTGAAGTAGAGAAACGACTTGGGTTAAGGTTAGGAATTTTGCAAGATATCTGCGGTCCAAAAGTTCGTATTGGCAAGCTTGAAGCACCATTTGAGCTAAAAGCTGGCGATAGGCTTGATATCTATGCCGATGAGATTATGGGTGTAAAAGTTGGTGAAAATCACTTTAAAACCTGCCTAAATCAACCGCAAATTTTAGCTATGCTAAGAAGCGATGAATATGTTTATCTTTACGATGGTCGTATCCGTGCAAGGGTCATAAATGCTGGCTCAAATGTGGTTGAGACGCGCATCGAAAATGATGGCACTTTAAGTTCAAATAAAGGCGTAAATTTTCCAAATACCAAGATAAATATCGAAGTTATCACGCCAAAAGATAGAGCAGATATGGAATTTGGTGCACAGTGTGGAGTGAGCTTTGTTGCTATTAGTTTTGTGCAAAATGCAAGCGATGTGATAAAGGCTAAAGATATACTAAAAAGCTTTGGCTCTCGCGCAAGCGTTCTTTCAAAGATCGAGAAATTTGATGCGGTAGAAAATATCGATGAGATTATTAAGGTTAGCGATGGTATCATGGTGGCAAGGGGTGATCTTGGCATAGAGGTGCCTTACTATCAAGTGCCAACTATCCAAAAACTAATCATCCAAAAAGCAAATGCAGCAAGCAAGCCAGTCATCACAGCCACTCAGATGATGTTAAGTATGGCGGAGCATGAGACTGCTACTCGCGCCGAGATAAGCGATGTGGCAAATGCTGTGCTTGATGGCACAGACGCTGTTATGTTAAGTGAAGAGAGTGCTATTGGCATAAATCCTGTTGCAGTTGTTGAAGCTATGAGCAATACAATAGTTCAAACTCAAAACATATACCCATACAATAAATTTGACACTTATGAATTTCTTGATGAGACTGATGTTGTATCATCAAGCGCAGCAGCTCTAGCTGTAAGGCTAAAGCTTGATGGGATGATCTCTATCACATCGTCTGGAAAGTCAGCCATAAAACTAGCTAGAAATCGCCCAAATATTGACATCTTTGCCGTTGCTCATGATGAAAGTACGGCTCATGCACTTACACTTGCTTGGGGTGTAACTCCAGCACTTGTTGTTGAGAAAAATAAGCTTAGCGATTTACTTGTAGATACAATTCAGCGCGCAGTAAATGACGGTTTTATAGATCATGATAAGAGCTACTTAGTCACTGCTGGCTACCCTACTGGCATAGAGGGAAGCACTAACTTTATGCGAATTTTAAGGCGCGATCAGATAGATTATTATCTCTCACAAAAACTATAAATTTTAGGCTCGCTTGTGTATTTTTAGCGAGCCATTACTCATTTTATGCAGCTTTATCTATACTAGTTTATAAAGTATTAATTTTTAATAGAAATTTATTGATTTTTAAGCGGAGAGGCATCATAATTAATATATAAATTCTTAAAAGGAGTTTTTTGTATGAAAGATATTGTTGTAAAAACTTTGTTGCTTGGCTCGTTTTTAGCAGTGGGCGTAATGGCTGAGGATAGATTTATTGGAGTTGAGGTAGGCTATGATAAGTCAATACTTAAAGGAAATATTGATGATGATAAAGCCATAATGTCTGGAAAACCAGATGATACCAGGGCAAATATAGGTTTTAAAATCGGTCAAGACTTAGAAAGTTATAGAATTTACGGCTCTTATGTCTATGATACAAAAGCATCTGAAAGCGGAAAAATCAGTGGCACAAACGATAACTATAACATAAACTGGAAAAAGCATAAGCTTTTGGTTGGTGTTGATTTTACTCCCGAGCTAAGTCAAAATTTTAGAGCTCTTCTGGGTGTTTATACTGGTTTAGCCATAGCTAACATTGATTTAAATATGCCTATAACAAGCAATGGTATAACTTATGGCGGTGCTTATGCTAAAAATCTTAAAGGCTGGGTAGTTGGCGGAAAGGTCGGTGGACTTTATGATTTTGATGAGCAAAGTGAGCTTGAGTTTGGCGTAAAGGCTGAATATACTAAATATAAAAACTTTGACATAGGCAGTGCAAATTTTAAATTTAAAGAGACGGCTTATGGACCATACTTAGGTTATAACTATAAATTTTAAAATTTATCTAAACCAAGCCGTTTTGGCTTGGTTTTTTAGTTTTATGCTTTTTTAAATCTAGCTTTTTATCTCATTTTTTATCTTTGCGTAAAGTTCTAAAATTTCAGCCTTTTTTATGATGAAGCTGTTTTTATTTGCGATCAGATGAGCTGAGCTTGTCATTATGGTTTCTCCTACTTTTAGCCCATTTTGCTTCATTGTAGTGCCAGTTTCAACTACATCAACGATACCATCACTAAGCCCAACAAGTGGTGCAAGCTCGATACTACCATAAAGCTTGATGATCTTTAGTGCTGTTGCTTTTTGTGCAAAGTAGTTGCGTGCTATATTTGGCATCTTTGTTGCGATACGAATTTCAGGCTGAGTATAGTCTATTTCATGTCCCTCTTTTATCCCTACGCAGACATGACATTTTCCAATATGCAAGTCAAGTAGCCGCACAACATCTGGCTGATGCTCCTCAAGCACATCAAGCCCTACCACACCGATGTCTGCTGCGCCCTCTGTCACATAGGTGGGTATATCTTGGTTTCTTACCATTAAAAAGTTAAATTGTCCTTCGCTTAGAATAAGTTTTCTGTCTTCAAATTCAAATGCCCCACCAAAAATTTTTCTAAAAATTTCAAGAGTTTCATCAGCTATGCGGCCTTTTGGAAGCGCGATAGTTATCATTTATGTAGTCCTTTTTCGTTTATTAATCTTTGCATTGAGCGAAATACAAGCGTTTTGTCGCAAATTCCATTTTTAAAAAATCTTGCTAAAAACTCGCCGTCTCCTCCCGTAAGATAGACGCTTTTATCATAAGCGATAGCTGATATTAGTGTAATGATGGGCTTTATAATGCCATAGCTTACAGCGTCAGCTGTTTTTTGAGGAAACGCCTCGAGCTCAATTTGTGAGTTTAAAACTACTTTTAGTCTAGGTGAAATTTCTTCAAACGCCTTTAGTGTAGCAGCTATACCTGGCAGAATGTAGCCACCAAGATGGATGGAGTTTGCCATAATATCAACTGTTATCGCACTTCCTGCATCAACAACCACACCATCTTTTATCCCATAACATGCCGCAATCCTATCGATGCCTATGCCTTGATATATCGTGTCAAGTTCAAAATATGGCTCAAGGTCGATAAAATTTTTAGCGTTTTTTAGGCGCTCTTTTAGGCTGTCATTTACGCTTATAAAATAAACAGGTTGGTTTGAGTCGGTGCTAAAATTTTCTATTTTAACACGAGTTATCTTACCATTTTCGTAAAAAGTGGCATTTGTATTGCCGATGTCACAAAGCTTCATGGCACTTCCAGCCAGATGATGTTAGCTCATCTAGTGCCTTTGAACAAGCAGTCGAGCTGTAAAAAAGTATGCGTTTTTTTATTGCTGTATCAAATTTAGCTTCGAATTTAGCACAAAGCTCGTTTAGGGTTTGGCTCTCTTTTTTTAAAAGTCTTGACTTTGCAAAACGAAAAAAGACGATGGTATAAAAGCCCTTTAGATCAACACCAAAGAAAATTTTGAGAGTTTTTGAGCGAGAAAACTCGCTCACATCAAGATTTTTTAGATCTTTTAAAAATATTTTTTTGCTTTCAAAAAGCTTTAAAATTTGAGTGTCCATTACTCAAAAGTCACATACTCATCATCATAGTAAAAGGCATTTTTGCCAGTAAAACTCTTATCTTCTAGCTCTCCGCTTAGTTCAAAAATTTGTGCACTATTTAAGTTTGTATCCGTCTTTATAAGATATCCAGTTTTTTCAACTATGTAAAGACTGTCATTATGTGCTGTAACATCTGAAAAAATAGCAAATTTGAAATATTTATCAGTTAGTTTATTTAGTTCAAAGTCAAGTTTTGTTATCTTGCCATCTTTTTGCAAGACAAAGATATTGTTATTGTGAACTATCGTATCTTTTATCTCGCCGTCAAAGTAGGTCGTTTTTGATGGATTTATAGAGATAACGCGCTTTGCAGTAGCCGCAAACATGTAATCACCAACAACATCTAAAAATGTAACATTGTTAAAGAAATTTTCTGAGCTTACTACGATGTCACTTATGATTTGCGATGTTGCTTTATTTACGATGTAAATTTTACCGTCAAGTGATGGGTAGATGATGATGGTGTTTAGGAAAAACGGAGCTGCAACTCTTGAATCAACAGCTGAAATTTCACTTGAGCGATACTCCATTAGTATAGTTGCATTATAAATATCGATAAGATATATGTGGTTTGCAGCACTTACAGCAGCTAGCAAATTTCCTTCAATATTTGCCGAAACTATGGCTGCTGGAAAAGATCGGATAAAAATTTCGGCTCCTGTTGTGTCGGTTATTTTTAAGTCACCCTGTATGTTTGTGGAGATGATCTTATCCTCGCTTTTGTTTAGAAGAAAGTATCCTTTTTCGAGTTTTACATCATTTTCAAGACCATCTTTTGTCACGATATTGCCATTTTTTAGCGTCGCACCACCGTTTGTAACATGAGTGATTGATGCGGGCAGATCTTTTGATAATCTTATGTCTCCATCTGTTTTTTCAGGATCAAAATACTCCCTTTTTGAGCCACAACCAGTCAAGACAAGTGCCGAAATCACGGCAAGCAGTAGTGTTTTTTTCATTGTTTTATCCCTTGATAGTGCTGTAAATTTTTAACTATATTTGTAAGAGGCGAATCTGCGCTGATTTTGCTAAATTCGGCATTTGCCTCTTTTATTTTATTTTGTTTTAAAAGTTCGTAGCCATCGATTAACAAGCTATAATCAGCCAGTATCGCACCGCTTGCTTCGCCTGCATAGGCTGAGAAAATTTGCTTTAAAAGCGGATCTATATCAGCGCTAATAAGCGACTTTACGCCTTGTGTGTCATTTTTATCTTGAAATTCTTTAAATTTTGCAAGCGCATAAAGTGAAGGAGCGTCATTTTTTAGAGAATTTAGAGCATTTGTATCGTTTTCAAGGGCTTTGTTGTATGCTATATTTGTCTTTGCCATATTACTTTGCTCTATGCTCTTTAATACATAATATCCAACGCCAGCAACTACTGCTAAAACAGCTACGCCTATCAATGCAAATTTGTACTTTTTTAAAAACCTTTCGCCTTTTATCATCCCTTCTAAAAACTGCTCTTCAGTACTTAGCTCATCTTTGATGACTTTAATATCGTCTTTTACTGCCAAATTTTTTCCTTTTTGTTTTATTTTTAGCCGTAATTGTAGCATAATAAAATTTAAAACAGCAAAAAAATAAGCTTAAATGTGATATAATGGCGACAAATTTTGATAAATTAAGGCAAATTTATGGTTATCGATGATACTTTGTTAAATAAATTAGAAAAACTTTCGTCATTAAAAGTCTCAGATGACAGGCGCGAAGAGATAAAAAAACAGCTTAGCGAGATAGTAAATTTTGTTGAGGTGCTAAATGAGCTTGACTTAAGTCAAGATGAGGCAGTTGTAAGTGCGATAAATGCAGCCACTCCGTTGCGCGAAGATACTCCACAGCAAAGTGATGTGGTGCGCTCTATACTTGCTCATGCTCCACATCGCGAGGGCAACTTCTTTGCTGTTCCAAAGATAATAGAATAGGACTGCTTGGTGCAAGAAAATTTGCTATTTGAAAAATTTATCTCAAAGGAAGCTAGCGATTTGCACTTGGTTGCAAACTCGCCAGCATTTCTTCGGATAGATTCAAATTTAGTGGCATTAGATGATAAAAATTTATGCGATGAAGAGTTGCATGAGTTTTGTTTTTCACTTTTAAATGAATCTCAAAAGTGTGAGTTTATGTCCAAAAAAGAGCTTGACTTTTCTTTTGGATATAAAAATTTTAGATTTAGAGCAAATTTTTACTTAGTAAATGAGTCTAAGATGGCAGCTAACTTTAGGAAAATTCCAGTTAAAATTCCAACTCTAAGTAGCCTTAATTCGCCAGATATTTTAAGGCATATGGTGCGTCGACAAAAAGGGCTTATCTTGGTAACTGGCGCTACTGGAAGTGGCAAAAGCACCACAATGGCAGCGATGTTAAATGAGATAAATGAAACTCAGGCAAAGCATATTTTAACGATAGAAGATCCAGTTGAGTTTATACATACAAACAAAAAATCACTTTTTTCGCATAGAAATTTAGGCTCAGATACAACCTCTTACGCAAATGCTTTAAAGCAAGCTCTTAGGCAAGATCCAGATGTGATATTGGTCGGAGAGTTGCGGGATGCAGACAGTATGGCAGCAGCCATAAGTGCCGCAGAGACTGGACACCTTGTGCTTGCCACACTTCATACAAACTCCGCAATCTCAAGCATAAACCGCATACTTGATAGCTTTGTTGGGGCTGAGCAAGCATTGATTCAAAGTATGTTAAGCGGCTCTCTTCTTGCAGTAATTTCACAAAATTTAGTACCAAAAATAAGTGGCGCAAGGCTTTGTGTGCATGAAATTTTGATAAATAATCAAGCTATCTCAAACCTTATTCGTGAAGGAAAGACGCATCAGATATATTCGCAGATGCAGTTAGGTCAAAGTAGTGGTATGCAAACGCAGGCTTTTGCACTAACAAAAGCCGTAAATAGCGGACTTATAACGCAACAAAGTGCATTAGAGTACGCAAATAACACACAAGAAATTTTAAATTTAAATGTAGGGATGTAAAATGCAAGGATTAATGTTTTTTGATATTATCGTCATCGGTGCGATACTTATACTTGGGCTTATGGGTTTGGTGCGAGGCATCATCACTGAGTTTGCTGGACTAGTTGGACTTATAGGTGGTTTGGTGCTTGCAAGTCGCCTTTCTGCGCAAGCTGGAGAGTTTATAAAGTCAAACATCTATGATATACAAAATCCATCAATGCTTGATTTTGTAAGTTTTGTTGGGGTTTGGATAGCTTTTTGGATACTATGTGTTTTGGTCGGCAAATTTCTTTCAAAGCTTGTTGGTGCAAGTGGGCTGGGATTTTTAGATAGGCTCGGAGGTTTTGTGGCTGGTAGCGCAAAGGTCTTTTTGACACTTTCTGCGGTTTTGGCTATTATTTCAAATACCAACCTAAGCGACGAGGTTGAGGAGTATTTTAAAGATAGTAAGGTTTATCCTATTTTGCTAAAGACTGGAAAATGGATAGCAAATATCGATGTAAAGGCACTTAAAAATGATGTCGAAAATGCTATCGTTCCACTTACAAAAGAGGATAATAAGAGTGATGAGATTATCAAAAATGAAGATATTATGATAGATAATAACCTAACTTTAGATGTAAATGTAACAAAGGAGAATTGATGAGTATTGAAAATTTAGAGTATGACGCACTTTTAGAAAAATTTAAACGAGTGCTTCGTGATAATGGCTTAAAATATACAAAACAGCGCGAAGTTTTACTAAAAACGCTTTATAATAATGAAGAGCATTTTACATCTGAAAAACTTTATATGTTTATTAAAGAGAACTATCCTGACCTAAATGTGGGTATTGCGACCGTTTATAGGACGCTAAATTTACTAGAAGAGGCCGAGATGGTAACATCTATTAGCTTTGGCTCTCAGGGTAAGAAATTCGAACTTGCTACAAAGCCCCATCATGATCACATGATATGTAGAAAATGCGGGCTTATTATCGAGTTTGAAGACGCGGTTATAGAAAAGCGTCAACTTGCTATTGCAAAAGAGCACGGCTTTAAGCTGACTGGGCACATGATGCAGTTATATGGAATTTGCGAAAAATGTAATAAAGACAATATAAAAGGCAAATAGTAAAAAGGGGCGATAAAAACGGTGATATTTGAAAATAAACTAGAACTACAAAGACTACAAACTGCCGATGAGCTGCGTAAAATAGGTGTTAATCCCTATCCGCATTTTCTTAGGCGTGATATGGATATAACAAAATTTAAGATAAAATTTAACCACATAAAAGATACGGAGGAGCGCAAGGCGGAGGGGCAATTTGTAGGCCTTGCGGGGCGTATAAAGCTTATTCGTGATGCTGGTAAGGCTATATTTGCAAACATTGAAGATGAAGATGCAAATTTACAAATTTATTTTAGCAACAAAACTTTAGACCCTGAGTGGTTTAATGTCGTAAAGAAAAATATCGAAGTTGGCGACATCGTTTATGTGCGTGGATATGCTTTTATAACTAGGACGGGCGAATTTTCGATGCATGTAAGCGAGATAACACTTGCAGCAAAGGCTATCAGTCCGCTCCCTGAAAAATATCACGGGTTAGTGGACATTGAGATGCGCTACCGTCAGCGTTATCTTGATATGATAATGAATCCAGAAGTTAGAAATGACTTTAAAAAGCGCTCTATAATAGTAGCAACTATACGCAGATTTTTTGAAGATAAGGGCTTTTTAGAGGTTGAAACCCCTATGATGCACCCTATAGCTGGTGGTGCAAATGCAAAGCCTTTTGTGACATTTCATAATGCACTAGGAGTTGATAGATACCTTAGGATAGCGCCAGAGCTATATCTAAAGCGCCTTATAGTTGGTGGCTTTGAAGCGGTTTATGAGATGAATAGAAATTTCCGTAACGAAGGTATGGATCTAACGCACAATCCTGAATTTACAAGTATCGAGTTTTACTGGGCATATCATACATATCATGATCTTATGGGACTTACAGAAGATCTTTTTACAACACTGATAGATAAGCTTGAGATGCCAAAGGTGATAGAATTTGATGGCATGCAGATAGATTTTTCAAAGCCTTTTTCGCGCATAACATACAAGAAAGCGCTAGTTGATATAGGTGGGCTTGACCCTGCTATCATTGATGATAGGGAGAAAATTTTAGCAAAGCTTAAAAGTGATGGTTTTGAAGCAAATTCTAAGCTAGATCTTGGGCATTTACAGGCTGAGCTTTTTGATAATTATGTTGAGAGCAAGCTTATAAATCCTACATTTATCACTGACTTTCCAATCTCCATAAGCCCGCTTTCAAGAAGAAATGACAAACATCCTGATATAGCCGAGAGATTTGAGCTATTTATCGCTGGGCGTGAGCTTGCAAATGGATTTAACGAGCTAAATGATCCAATCGATCAATACAACCGTTTTGCTGGACAGATAGATGCTAAAAATGCTGGCGATGATGAGGCGCATGAGATGGATGAGGATTATGTTAGAGCGCTTGGATATGCTATGCCGCCAACTGCTGGAGAGGGTATCGGTATTGACCGTCTTGTAATGCTTTTGACAAATAAAAAATCAATTCGTGATGTCGTGCTTTTCCCTGCTATGCGACCACTAAAAAATGAAAACCAACCAAAGGAGAGCAAATGAGTTTAGAAAATTTTGATAAGTCGATATATGACCTTGTAAATTTGGAGTTAAAGCGTCAATGTGACCACCTTGAGATGATAGCAAGTGAGAATTTTACATATCCAGAAGTCATGCAAGTCATGGGCTCTATCCTTACAAATAAATATGCAGAGGGCTATCCTGGCAAAAGATATTATGGTGGTTGTGAGTTTGTTGATGAGATAGAACAAATAGCCATTGATCGTTGTAAAGAGCTTTTTGGTTGCGAGTTTGCAAATGTTCAACCAAACTCAGGCTCACAGGCAAATCAAGGCGTTTATGGCGCACTTTTAAATCCAGGCGATAAAATTTTAGGCATGGATCTAAGTCACGGCGGGCACCTTACGCACGGCGCAAAAGTAAGTAGCTCTGGTAAAATTTATGAGAGCTTTTTTTATGGTGTTGAGCTTGATGGTCGTATAAATTATGAGCGAGTTCTTGATATAGCTAAGATAGTAAAACCAAAGATGATAGTTTGTGGTGCTAGTGCGTATACTCGTGAGATAGAATTTAAGAAATTTCGCGAGATAGCCGATGAAGTAGGGGCTATACTTTTTGCTGATGTTGCTCACATTGCTGGTTTGGTTGTGGCTGGCGAACATCAAAACCCATTCCCACATTGTGATGTTGTAAGCTCTACAACACACAAAACACTTCGTGGACCAAGGGGCGGTATCATAATGACAAATAACGAAGAGTATGCTAAAAAGATAAATTCTAGTATCTTTCCAGGTATCCAAGGTGGACCGCTTGTGCATGTGATAGCTGGAAAAGCTGTTGGTTTTAAACACAACTTAAGCCCAGAGTGGAAAGTTTATGCAAAACAAGTTAAAGCAAATGCGAAAATTTTAGGCGAAACCCTTGTAAAACGAGGATATGATCTAGTGAGCAGGGGCACGGATAATCATTTGGTGCTTATGAGCTTTTTGACAAAAGAATTTAGTGGCAAAGATGCTGATATAGCACTTGGTAATGCTGGCATTACTGTAAATAAAAACACCGTTCCAGGAGAAATTCGTAGTCCATTTGTTACAAGCGGTATTCGCGTAGGAAGCCCTGCGCTTACAGCTCGCGGCATGAAAGAGACTGAATTTGCGCTAATTGCAAATAAAATAGCCGATGTGCTTGATGATATAAATAACACCCAAATTCAAGAAAGGGTTAAAGCCGAGCTAAAAGAGCTAGCACATCAGTTTATCATATATGATAAGGCGATGTTTTAATGCAAAGTATAGATACCGCACTAATTAAAATGATAACCACGCACTATTATATAAAGCGTGATAGTATCGTAAACAAGATCGAGTATAAGGGCAAGCTATTTTTTGATAAATTTGAGCGTGTGAATGAGATGTTAAACTATAAGGTTATCCAAGATCACGAAGCTGGCAAGATAGTTGCAGCTCACTCTTTGATAAATCAGTTTGATAAGGTTGAAAATATCGTCTTTGACTATAATGGACGAACTCCAGAGCGCTTTTGGCATAGAGCCCAGCTTTTGCTTCGTGAAGAAGGCTTTATAAATTTCACTGCCTATAAAAGCAAAACAGAGGGGCACTTACATCTTTATGTTCATAAGGGACACACAACATTTAGTGAGGCTTGCCAGCTTGCAAATATGCTAAGCGCAAAGCTTTCACAACGCCTTCCAAAGGAGTGGAAGATGTTTCCAACGATAGAGATGCCAAAAGAATTTAACATCCTAGCGTTGCCATACGAGCTTTATCAAAAAGAGCGTGGCGCAAGCTGGTCAAAACATATGTAAGGAAATTTTATGCAGATAAACAATGAACTAAAAGATATTTTACTGGAAAAAAATGACAACAACGGTACTAATGTAAAGAAAATTTTGCTTATTATTGCAGCTGCGGTTATACTGTTTTTAGCGGTTATCGTTGTGATGAAATTTATAAACAGTGATCCAGAAGCAAAAACAAGTGCAAATGCCGAGATTGATTCAAGGCTTGTTTTGCCACCAGCTCCAAGCCAGGATCAAAATTTAGCACTAAATCAGCCTATGGCTACTCCGCCAGCATCAAAGCCACAAGATGTAAGTGAGAGAAAAAATGATGAACAGCTTTTTGAGCAAGTGCCTATTATACCAGAGGAAAAAAGCCAAGATGACTTTGAGGATATGGTTAAAAAACTAAAAGGCAAGAGTGAAACTGACACAAGTAAAAATGATGCGACTCAGCAAAAGCCTGAGCCAAAACCAATTGTAAAAGTGGTAGAAGAGCCAAAGCCTGAACCTGCTAAAAAGGTTGAAGTAAAACCAGAGCCAAAGCCTGAACCTAAAAAAGAAGAAGTAAAAAAAGAAGAACCTAAAAAAGTTGCCAAAGAGCAGCCAAAGCCAGAGCCTAAAAAAGAGCCTGCAAAAACAACCACGGCAACTACTAGCGGCTCAAAAGGCGCTTATGTTCAAGTTGCAGCTATCTCAAAGCCAACTCCTGACGCATCGCTTACAAATAAAATTGTAGCTAAAGGCTATAGCTACACAACTGTTAAAGCTGGCAATATGACAAAGGTTATAGTTGGTCCTTTTAGTGAGGATAAAATTCAAAACGCACTTAGTGATATTCGCAAAGACATTGCCTATGGTGCATTTATTTATAGGATCAAATGAGAGCCTTTGCCCTTTTTGGAGATCCGGTAGCTCACAGTATATCGCCTAGGCTTCATAACAAGGCGATATCTGAGCTAGATTTAAATGGCTTTTATAGTCGTATTTTATTAAAAGAGGGTTATAAGCTCATAAGTTCATTTAAACAGCTTAGGCTTGATGGTGCTAATGTTACTGTCCCGCACAAGGCTTATGCCCTACATCTTGCCGATGTCGCCTCAGAAGAGGCTATGGCTATAGGTTCTGCTAATACTCTTGTTTTAAAAGATGATAAAATTTATGCACACAACACTGACGCTCCAGGCTTTTTGCGCTCTATAAAAGAATTTAAAGAGGTAAAAAGCGCTCTTATTATCGGTGCTGGAGGAACTGCAAAAGCGATTGCATATAGTTTGAAAAATGCTGGTATAAGTGTAGAAATTTTAAATAGAAGCAAGGAGCGGTTTGCAGAGTTTAATGGTTATGAGTGTTTTACATGGAGTGATTTTAAGGTAAAATCATTTGACTTGATTATAAACTCAACTTCGGCTGGATTAAAGGACGATAGCTTGCCATTAAGCGCCGAAATTTTGACCCCATGTCTACAAAGATCAAAATTTGCCTATGATGTTATATATGCAAAACAAACACCATTTTTAAAACTTGCAAAGTCAAATGGTTTGCTTACAAAAGATGGTTCTGATATGCTACTTTTTCAAGCCGTTTTGGCATTAAATTTATTTTATGATAATAAATTAAACGAAGAAAAGATAGAATTTGCTATGCGCAAAGCTATGCAAATTTAAAACATTAACTTTAAACTATATTTTTACTTTTTAAATTTTTAAAAACTTCAGAATTACCATAAATAACCGCAAAATATCGACAAATACTATAAAATATAAAAAATCTATGATAATAAATTTTCGCGATTATTGATAATGATTTTCTTATTTTACTTAAAATAATAATTAAAAAACATATTTAAGAAATATTTTACATTAAATTGACCTTGCAATGATATAATTTTCCCGATAAAACTATTTTAGGAGGAGAAAATGAACAATTCAAGACGAAATTTTCTTAAAGCGTCTGCAGTTGTTGGGGCTGTAAGTGCAATGCCTGGCACGATAGCAAAGCTTGGTGCAAACCCACTAAGCCCTAGCGAAAAAACGGTAATGAGTTTTTGTGAAATGTGCTCATCACGCTGTCCTATAGAGGCACGCATTAGCGACGATAAAACAGTTTTTATACAAGGCAATGCAAAAGCAAGTGGCACAAAGACATCAGTTTGTGCGCGCGGAGGTTCTGGACATAGCCAGCTTTATGATCCACAACGCTTAGTAAAGCCACTTATTCGTGTTGGAGAGCGCGGAGAAAACAAATGGCGCGAAGCTAGTTGGGACGAGGCGCTTGATCTGGTTGCAAAAAAGATGCAAGAGATAAAAGAGAAGTACGGACCTGAAAGCTTTGTATTTACTGCAAAAAGTTCTCAAACTCATAAGCTTATGGTAAATTTTGCCTCTAGCTATGGCTCACCAAACTGCTTTTCACACTTTTCATGCTGCCCTATAACATATCAAATGGTGTGCGAGCATATGTATGGTGATGCTAAGTTAAAGCGTGACTTCTCTAATGCAAAGTATGTTGTAAATTTTGGACACAACCTTTTTGAAGGCATAGTTATTAGTGATGCTAAAAAACTTGCAAAATTTGCTGCTCAAAAAGATAGAAAGCTTTTGGTGCTTGATCCAAGATTTAGCGTTGTTGCTGCAAAGGCTGATGAGTGGTTGCCAGTTAAGCCAGGAACTGACCTAGCTTTTGTCATGGCGCTTATTCATACTTGGATAAAAAATGGCACTTATGATAAGAAATTCATAGAAGATTTTACTATCGGTTTTGATAAAGTTGTTGAAATGACTAAGGATACAACTCCTGAGTGGGCTGAAAAAGTAACTGGCATAAAAGCCTCTGATATACAAAGGATAGCGGCTGAAATTTGGGCGGCTGCACCAAAAGTTATCATCGACTTTGGACATAAAACAACAACAGCAAAAGCTGAATATATGAGAACTAGAGCCATTATGACCGCAAATGCGATGATGGGTAACTGGGAAGTTAAAGGCGGTTTGTTTAGCGGTAAAAAAGCTAAGACATACAACAAGCTTGTTGGCGAAAACATTATTGATGAGATAACTAATCCAGACAAAGACTTTAAAGTTCCAAAAGTTCAAAGACTTGACTTTGCTGGAGAAGATGGCAGACATAAGTTTGTAAGCAGGAGTCACGGGGTTTTGATGGATATCCCTCATGCTATTTTAAGTGAAAAACCATATCCTATAAAAGGCTGGTTTAATATCCGCTTTAACCATCTTATAAATGTTGCAGAAACTGAAAAGGCGATAGAGGCTATGAAAAAGCTTGACTTTATCGTTGTTAGCGATGTTTATATGAATGATATGGCAACTTTTGCTGATGTTATACTCCCAGAAAGTACATATCTTGAGCGCGATGAAGGTATCGAAGATAAGTCAAGTTTAAAACCAGCTTATATGATACGAAATAAAGTTGTAGATCCAGTTGGCGACACTAAAGATGGAGCGACTATCTTTAGAGAGCTTGCGCGTCGTTTAAAAGTTGATAGTCTTTATAAGTGGAACAATATGCGAGAGTGGCGTATACAGCAAGTTAAGGGCAATGTAGAGCTACTTGCTAAGCTAGAAAAAGATGGATATGTTAGTTATGATGTGCCAGGAATTTTGTTCCGCGACAAGGATACTGTTGCAAAATTTGTAAAAAAATATCCACAAGCCAGCCAATATGTAGGTGAAAATGGACTTATGGACTCTCAAGCTAAGTTAAAAACAAAAAGTGGCAAGATAGAGCTATTTAGCGAGCAAGTTGAAGCACAGTTTCCTGGATACGGCTGTTTAAATACTGAAGGTATGGATGTTTATGATGGACATGAGCTTTGCTTGATGACAGGCAAGACGCCTATTCATACAAATGGTCATACTCAATCAGTTCCGTACCTAAATGACTTAATGAACGATGCACCTATATGGATACATCCAAAAACAGCTGCAAAGCGCGGGATAAAAGATGGAGATGATGTTGTTATTAAGAACCAATTTGGTAAACAAAATGGTAAAGTTATGCTAACCGAAGGCATTCGTGAAGATACGCTATTTTTGTATCACGGATTTGGTCACATCACGCCAGCACTTGGCAAAATTCATATGGTAGGCACAAACCAAAGTGTGTTGCTTAACCCAGAAGAGGGACCTGTGGCTGCTACGATGGTTACAAATGTCGGTGTTGAGATAGTTAAGGCGTAAGGGAGATAAGATGAAAAAGTATATGATGATTCATGATGAAAATTTATGCATAGGCTGTCAAGGCTGTTCTGTCGCTTGTAGAAGCGAAAACAATGTTCCTAACAACCTTTATCGTTTGCAGGTACATTCAAAAATGAGTGGCACATTTCCAAAACTAAAAATGGACTTTTTGCGCCACAGCTGTGTTATGTGCGAGGATGCGCCTTGCGTTGAGGTTTGTCCTACTGGAGCAAGCTTTAAGACAGCAGATGGTATCACTTTACTTGATGATAGAATTTGCGTTAGCTGTAAATACTGCATCCTTGCTTGTCCTTATGATGCTAGATTTGTCTTGCCAGATGGAAACATTGGCAAATGTACATTTTGTCATGAAAGCCGACTAGCACGCGGTGAAGAGCCAGCTTGTGTAACTGTTTGTCCAACAGACGCACTTGTATTTGGAGATGCAAATGATGAAAACTCAAAAATTTCAAAAATGTTAAAGGAAAAAGAGGTTTATTACCCAAAAGCCGAGCTTGGTACACATCCACGCCTTGCTATGGTTGCAAACACAAAAGGAGGACACAATGAATAATATGTGGGGAAGCATGGCTCAATACGGCGAAATTTACTGGCCGTGGCCAATCGCACTTTATCTATTTTTGGCTGGTCTTAGTGCTGGTGCTGCTATCGTTGCAGTCCTTTTAAAGTGGCAAGGTAAAACTGGGGCAAATTTTAAGAGCGCCGTTTTATTAGCACCTATTGCTATCATTGTCGGTCTTGCTCTTTTGGTGCTTGACCTTGGAAAGCCACTTAGTTTTTACTGGATATTGTTAAAGTATAACTTTACATCAGTTATGAGTATAGGCGTTGCACTTCTTTTAGTCTATACGCCGATAGTTGTTGTTTATGCGCTTTTTGCCTATAAAGACCTTACTATCTTGGCGCCATTTAAAGGCTTGATAAGTTCGCTTGAAAAGGCTTTGGCAAAAATTTTTGAAATTTTAATTCTCCCACTAGCCATTGGCGTGGGCGTTTATACAGGCTTTTTGTTAAGTGCTGTAAGTAAAATTTTACTTTGGGATACGCCTATCTTACCTATATTGTTTTTGGTTTCTGGACTTAGTTCAGGTATCGCTGCCAGCGTACTTTGTGGCGCAATATTTGGTAAAGAAAAAGATGAGAGCACATTTAAACTTTTAAAGCTTGATATGTTTGTTATAATCGTTGAATGCTTGCTTTTAGTTGCTCTTTTTGGCTATCTTTACTCATCAGGCTCAGCAGGTGCAGAAGTTGCTGGTAAGGCGCTTACAAATGGTGCATTGGCTGTGATGTTTTGGGTGTTTGTTGTTGGCTCTGGTATGGCGCTTCCAGTTGTCATAGAGCTAGCAAATGGCGAGAAGATGAGTAAAAATTTAATCATTTTTAATACTTTTATTGTTATACTTGGTGTTATTTTGCTAAGATATTACATAGTCTATGCAGGGCAGATGTAAGATTTTGATACCCATCATTTTGGTGGGTATCGCTTTTTAGCAACAACACTTAAAGGATACATTTGAAAATTTTACTTATGGAAGATGACCTAGGTTATCAAGAGAGTGTTAGTGAGTATTTAACATCACTTGGCTATGAGGTCGATACAGCAGGCGATGGCGAGACTGCTTGCGATAAAATATCAAAAAATATCTATCAACTTTTTATACTCGATGTTAAGGTGCCAAACATAAATGGCTTTGAAGTTTTAAAATTTATAAAAAGCATAGGGCTTCAAACACCTATAATGATGATGACTTCGCTTGTTGATATAGACGATATGGCGATAGGCTATGAGCTTGGCTGTAACGAATATCTTAAAAAGCCATTTGAACTTGCTGAGCTGAAATTTCGTGTGGGCGAGCTTATGAGAAAATACTACAGTCTTGGCGATAAAAATTTTATAGCGCTTGATATGGATTTTAACTATGACGCCATAAAAAGACAACTTTTAAAAGATGGCGAGGTGATTGAGCTTAGTGCAAAAGAGCTTGAGATAGTAAGTTATCTTGCTGTAAATGCTGGAAATTTTATCAGCATAAATGAGCTAAAAGAGAAAATTTGGGGCGATAAAGAGATAAACGAAGCCGACATAAGGATGCATGTTTTAAAAATTAGGCAAAAAACTTCGAGTGATTTTGTAATTTCAAAACGACATTTTGGCTACAAAATCGATGGAAAAAAATCTTAAAATTCCAACGATCGCCGTTATTATTATAATGGCACTTTTTGTTTTGCAAAGCTTTTGGATAATAGTATCAAGCCAAAAAGAGGAAGTTTCAAATAATATTTTTGGCATGATGCGTTTTGAAGAGCAGGTTAGGCGTAACTTTGAAAACGGTCAAATTTTGCCTGACTCGCTCATTTACAAATACGCACTTTATGACTCAAATGATACTATATACTTTTCAACACTTCAGGATCTGCACAAAGAGCGAACAGAAAAAAATTTCATCAAAGATGGAGTTTTGTACTATAAAAACTTTTTCTTTTTTAAAGAGAGACCTTTTTTTATAATTATAGCCAGCGAACTAAATGTAAAGCGTGAAATTTTTATCGTCTCTCTTACGCTAGCGCTTGCTCTTTTGGTTGTTAGTATAACCATTTACCTACTTTTTGTAACAAGCGCAAAACCTTATAAACAAGCACAAAAATATCTAAATGACTTTTTTAATGACGCTATGCACGAGCTAAAAACACCACTTGGCGTCGCTAAGATAAACCTTGAAATGCTTGGTGTTGAAAACAAAAATACAAAGCGAATTTCAAATGCACTAAAGCAAATGCAACTGCTATATGATGATGTGGAGTATTATATCAAGCGTGGATATATAAAATTTCCAAACGAACATATAAATTTGTGCGAGTTTGCACGCGAGAGAGTAAGATTTTTAGCATCTTTGGCTGATACTAAGCGCATTAAGATAGTTTATGATATTGAAGCAAATTTATATGTTTTTATAAGTAAGATAGCCCTTCAAAGACTCGTTGATAACACCATAACAAATGCTATAAAATATAGCCCACAAGACACCAATATCATTTTGAGCGTAAAAAAAGATGAGAGTAGGGTGGTGTTTAGTGTTGAGGACTTTGGCAGTGGCATAAAAGATGTGAAGAAAATTTTTAAAAGATATGAGCGTGAAGATAGCGTTCAAGGGGGATTTGGCATAGGGTTAAATATAGTTGAAGAGATATGTGTAAAAAATGATATTATCTATAATGTAAGAAGTGAACTTGGAAAAGGAAGCAAATTTTCTTATAAACTAAAACTTGCTTCTTTATCTTAACTGTTTTTACTTAA